>JBAVCR010000614.1:0-1895 GCA_049586815.1 Anaeromyxobacteraceae bacterium | reverse complement strand
CGCCCGGACGGGGGCGCCCAGGCCTCCGGCGCCTCCAGGTCGGGAAGCACCGAGCGCACGAGCGCGTCCTCGTCGGCCTCGCGCCGCAGGACCGCGTCGGCGGTCTCCCGGGCGGCGAGGCGCAGCCGCGAGCGGACGTCGCCGTCGAACCGCTCGAAGAGGAGCGATCGCGCCGCCGCGAGCCGCGCCTCGATGCGGCCGTCGAGGTCGCGCCGGAGGACGTCGAAGGCCCGGTCGACCTCCTCGCCGGTCCGGCAGGACTGGTAGATGTCGAGGATGCGGCGCTCGAAGTCGATGCCGCTCCCGAGCGCGCCGAGCACCTCGTCGGAGGATCCGAACACGCCGTCGAAGAGGGCCAGCTTCTCGCCGAGGAGCTCGTAGAGACGGGCCTCCGCCTCGTTCCGGCGGTTGACGAAGTTCACCACCAGCACGTCGCGGGACTGGCCGTAGCGGTGGCAGCGGCCGATGCGCTGCTCGATCCGCTGCGGGTTCCAGGGCAGGTCGAAGTTCACCACCAGGTTGCAGAACTGGAGGTTCAACCCCTCGGCGCCGGCCTCGGTCATGAGGAGGATCTGGTTCGTCCCGCGGAACTCCTCCACGAGCGCCTGCCGCCTGTCGGCCGAGCCGGCATCGCCGGAGAGGCAGGTGACGCTCCACCCGCGCGCGGTGAGGAGGTCGCGCAGGTAGTCCTGGGTCCGGCGGAACTCGGTGAAGACGACGGCCTTCTCCGGCCAGCCGCAGGCCCGGGCCACGGTGAAGGCGCGATCGAGCCCGCGCACCAGCGCCTCGCCCTTCGCGTTCGTGCGGATGGCGCGGGCAGCGGCGGCGCAATCGCGCAGCTCGGCGAGCTCCGCCTGCATCCGCCGGCGCAGCGACGTGGGGCGGGCGGCGCCGGCCGGGGCGTCCTCGCGCCACTCCTCGGCCTCCTCGGCGAAGGACTCCAGCTCGGGCCACTCGAAGGACGCGTCGTCGCCGGAGAGGGTGTGCTCGAGCGTTCCCGCCAGCCGCTCCAGCGTGCTCGAGAGCGCGAAGGAGGACGAGGCCAGGATCTTCCGGTACACGAGGACGAGCAGCGCGCGGCGGGCCCGGGGAATGGCGAGCGAATCCTCCCGGCGCAGGTAGTCGCTCACCCGGTCGTAGAGCGCCTGCTCCTCGGGGGACGGCGCGAAGTCCTCGACCATCGAGCGGCGGGCCGTGAAGCGCACGTACTCCTTCACCTGGCGGCGCAGCGTCCGCACCACGACGGGCGCGAGGCGGGCGCGCAGGTCGGCGGCGCGCTCCTCGGTGAGGTCGCCGGTGGCGTACTGGAGCCGGAACGAGTCCTCGTCGCCGAGCAGGCTCTCGTCCAGGAAGGAGGCGAGCCCGAGCAGCTCCATCAGGTCGTTCTGCAGGGGGGTGGCGGTGAGGAGCAGCTTCGGCGACCGGCGGAGCGCGCGGCGGAGCGCCTGCCCGGTCCGGTGGTCGCGCCGCCAGGCGTTGCGGAGCCGGTGGGCCTCGTCGATGACCGCGACGTCCCAGGGGACCCGCCCGAGCTCGTCGGCGCGCAGCGCGGCGAAGGCGTGGGAGGCCACCACCACCCCGGGGCGGTCGAAGGGGTTCCCGGGGAGCGTGCGCGCGCGCTCCCCGTCGAGCACCTCGGCCTCCAGCCCGAAGCGGTCGCGGAGCTCGTCCCGCCACTGGTTGCGGAGCGACGCCGGGACGAGGACCACGGCCCGCCCGCGCCCCTCCGAGGCCAGCTGCGCGAGGACCAGGCCCGCCTCGATGGTCTTGCCGAGCCCCACCTCGTCGGCGAGGACCGCGCCACCGGTGGGGAGGGCGGAGAGCGCGAAGGCGGCCGCCTCCACCTGGTGGGGGTTCAGGTCGAGCGACGCGTGGGCGAGCGCGGGGGCCAGGCG
>JBAVCR010000613.1:0-1853 GCA_049586815.1 Anaeromyxobacteraceae bacterium | reverse complement strand
CGACCGCGGGGCGGGTCCCCACCGCGGGACGGGCCGGCGCGGTGCTGCGCGACAGCTTGGCGAGCCGCTCCTCCTCCTCGGCCGGCGTCACCACGAGCGGAGGCTGCCCGTTGCGCTGCCGGGTCTCGTCCTCGGCGCTGTAGAAGAGCTGGGCGGTCACGGCGCCGCGCACCACGAGCTCGCCGCGCTGGTTCTCGCCCCAGACCTCGATGTCGACCGCGTAGTGCCCGCCGGCCTCGAAGCGGCGGTCGGCCACGCGGCCGCGGACCGTCACCACGTCGCCGGGCCAGACGATCTTCACGAAGCGTGCGCCGAAGCGGCGCACCCGGGCGCCGCGCAGCCAGTCGGTGACGAGCTCGCCCAGGAACCCCATGGCGAGCATCCCGGGCACGAGCACGCTGGGGAAGCCGGCGTTGCGGGCGAAGGGCTCGTCGACGTGCAGCGGCCCGTAGTCCCCGGTGGCGCCGGCGAAGCGGGCCACCTGGGAGCGGTCCACCGGCGGCTTGACGAGCGGGGGGAGCTCGTCGCCGACCTTCACTGCCTCGAAGTAGAGCTGCCGTGCCAGGAGCAAGGTGTTCCTCCCTAGCCGCGCCGCAGGATGAAGGTCTCGCGGGTCCGGAAGACGAACTCGCCGTCCGGGCCCCGCCCCTCGGTCTCGAGGACGAGGACGTCGGTGGCGCCGCTCGTGCCGGCCCGCTCCTGCACGTCGGCCACCTTGCTCTTCACGGTCAGTCGATCACCGGCCACGATGGGGCGGCCGTACTCGATCGACTCCTCGCCGAGGAGCAGCGAGCGGGTGCCCAGGTCGAGGGCGTGGCGGAAGCGCTCGTTCTGCGAGAGCACGGCCGGGAAGGTGAGCGGCGCGGCCAGCGAGGGGAAGCCGGCCGCGCGGGCGGCCTCCTCGTCGCCGTGGATCGGGTTCGCGTCGCCGAGGGCGTCGGCCAGCCGGCGGATGGCGCCCTTCTCCACCTCCACCACGGTGGTCTCGCTCTCCCGTCCGATGAGGGTCTTGTCGAGCATTCGCGCCTCGCTCAGGACCGCCCCGGAGGGAGGTCGAGCACCGTGACGAGCCCCTGCAGCATGGGAACCGCGGAGGCGGCGTGGACCACCGACCAGGCGGTGGCGGCCTCGCCGGGGAAGCCGCCCGGCACGACGAGCCGGAGCGGCGGGCTGGCCTCGAGGGTCACCTCGTCGCGCGGATCCTCCGCGCCCACCGCCAGCACCACCTCGAGCCGGACGACCTCGCGTCCGTCCTGCCAGCCGCGCGCGACCTGCCGGATGCCGGCCACCTCGCCCCTGCGGAGCGGGATGGGGCCGGCGCGATCGGACGGGGCGAGCACAGGCTCGGCCTCCTCCTCCAGCTCGTCGAGATCGAGTCCGCAGCCCAGCGCCGCGAGGGTCGCCGACTCGGCGAGCCCCACGTGGCCGATGGCGTCCGACTCGACGGCGCGCTGGAACTCCTCGGGCGAGAGCCCCACGCCGGCCTTGCGCCAGAGCGACTCCCGGCGCCCGGAGAGGTCGACCACGCGGCGCGCCTCGAGCCGCCGGACCTCGCCGGTGCCCTGGGAGAGCAGCGCCGGCAGCCGGTCGAGCGCGAGCCCGGGGTTCACGCCCACGCCGAGCACCGCCACGTCGTTCCTCTCGCAGAGGGCGTCGAGCGCGTCGGCCGCCTTCTCGTCCGAGAGCCACGCGTAGGCGAGCTCCTCGCAGGTGGAGACCACCGAGAGCCCGGCGCGGACCGCCTGCTCGATCGTGGGCAGCACCTCCGCGAACCGCGAGGAGGTGGCGAGGAGCAGCACCCCGCCCGCCGCCGACGCGAACGCGCGCGCCGGGTCGGCCGCGATCGTCAGCCC
>JBAVCR010000612.1:0-3190 GCA_049586815.1 Anaeromyxobacteraceae bacterium | reverse complement strand
CCGCGGCGGCGAGCCGGGCCCGGCAGGTGGAGCTCTCCTGGCGCGACGGGCGGGTCGAGACCGCCAGTGAATCGACCACGCGCGGCCTGGGCATCGACCTCTACGTCGACGGGCGCTTCGCGTCGGTCACCACGAGCGACCTCCGGCCCGAGGCGGTGGAGCGGCTCGTCGAGGACGGGGTGGCCCTCACCCGCGCCCTCTCCCCCGACCCGTTCCGCAAGCTGCCCGATCCGGCGCTCTACGCCGGGCGCTCCGACGTGGACCTCGAGCTCGCCGACCCGGGCTACGAGCGGCTCGAGGCCGTGGCGCGCCGGGAGGCCGCGGCCGCCATCGAGGAGGGGGCGCGCTCCGCCCCCGGCGCGGACCGCATCCTCTCCGTCTCGGCGTCGGTGGGCGACACCGCGGTCGAGCGGGCCTTCGTCGCCTCGAACGGGTTCGAGGGGGTGCGCGGCGGCACCGACCACGGCATGGCCTGCGAGGTGAGCGTCTCCGATCCCGACGGCCGGCGCCCCGAGGACTGGGACGCGGCGACCGCGCGCTGGCGCTCCGACCTGCCCGCGCCCTCCCGCATCGGGCGCGGGGCGGCGGAGCGGGCGCTCTCCCGGATCGGGGCCGAGAAGGGGGAGTCGGCGGTCACGCCGGTGGTGGTCGACGCGCGGGCCGCGGGAAGGCTCGTGGGGGCGCTCTTCGGCGCCCTCTCCGGCGCCTCGCTCCAGCAGAAGCGCTCCTTCCTGGAGGGGAAGCTGGGTGAGCCCATCGGGAGCGAGTGGCTCGACGTCTCCGACGATCCGCTCGTGGTGAGGGGCCTGGGCTCGCGCCTCTGGGACGGGGAGGGGATCGCGGCGCGCCCGTTCCCGGTGCTCGAGCGGGGCGTGCTCCGCAGCTACTACGTCGACACCTACTACGGCCGGAAGCTCGGGGTGGCGCCCACCACCTCCCGCATCTCGAACCTCCGCTGGCGCCTCGGACCGGATTCGCAGCAGGCGCTCCTCGCCGGGATGGGCGACGGCCTCCTCGTCACCGGGTTCCTGGGCGGCAACTCCAACTCCACCACCGGCGACTTCTCGCTCGGCGTGCAGGGTTTCCGGGTGCGCGGCGGAAGTCTCGCGGGGCCGGTCGGCGAGATGAACGCGTCCGGCAACCTCCGCGACCTGTGGAACCACCTGGTTGCGACCGGAAACGACCCGTACCGGTACGGCGCGATGCGGACACCGTCGCTCCTTTTCTCGGGCATCCAGATCGCCGGTCGGTGACCGAGCGGGACGCTCCCGTCTGGGACGCGCTGCTGGCACGCCACGCGCAGGCGACGGTCCCCCGGGGGCCATTCGCGGGGCCCCGCATTTCCCCTTTCCCGCGCCATTCGCGAGTGGCGTGATCGGCGGGCGGCGACGGCGGCGGGTGTCTGGCCACCCCGGGCGACCCGGGGCGAGGGTGATCCATGGCGCGTGTCCTCATCGCCTGCCTGGGCAGCGGCCTCGCCGGAGACGGCGCGGCGGGAAGCGCCGTGCACGGCCTCCTCACCGGCTGCTCGCTCCCGGACGGGGCGCGGCTCGTGCTCGTCGGGCCCGGCCCGCTGCGGCTGCTCCAGGCGGTCGACGGCGAGGAGGCCATCGTCGCGGTGGGGGAGGTGGAGCTCGGTGCCCGGCCCGGGACGGTGCACGTGCTCGACTGGTCCGAGGTCCCCTTCGGATCCGACGACGCCTCCCGCCACGGCCATTCACTTCGGGTCACCATGGGGGGGGCCCGCGTCCGCGACCCGGCCACCGCGCCCCGCCGCGCCTTCCTGGTGGGGATCGAGGGGCGGGCCTACGGCGGCCACGAGGGGCTCCTGCACGCCGAGGTGGCCGCCGCGCTCGCGGGCGCAGCGCGCGTCGCCCTGGACCTCGCGCACGGCCTCGCGACGCTGGACGGCGCAGAGGTGCCCGAGGTGTCCCTGGTGGAGGCCGCCGGCGGGCAGGTGCCCTCCTCCGCGTCGCTCGTCCTCGGGGGGAGGGCGTCCGCGGCCGTGCTGCGCCGGGGAACCGCGTGACGTAGCGTGAAGCCGGATCCGGCGCCCCTGCGGATGCACTCCGCTCGGAGTGCACCTGACCGTCGGCTGGCGCGACAGGGACTCGCGGCTACTCGTGACCCTCGCCGCGCGAGATGGCGACGTCGCGGCGCTGGTCAAGGGAGTGAGCCGCCGCCTTGACGCGAGTGCGCGGCAACGCGAGTGCACGGCGAGACGCCAGGCGCCGCAGGTGGCCTCGGCGAGACGCGCCTCCGCGGCCGGCTCTCATCCCTCTTGCTCGACCGTACGCCGCGGGATAGCGCGGCCGAGACGAGGCCAGCCGGGCGGCGCCGGCCCCCGGCCGGGCACACCGCCGTTACCGCGCAGGCCCGAGCCACTCCCAGGCGGCCGCACACTCCCTTCGCAGCGCCGGGAGGTCCTCGAGGAAGAGGTGCGTCGTACCCTCGACGATGGCGAGCCGCCGCCGCTCGGGTGGGCCCTCCAGGAGCGCGGCGACCTCGTCGACCGAGCCGAACTCGTCGTGGGCCGCCTGCACCGCCGCGACCCGCTTCGGGCACGTGGGCAGGAACCGGACGTCGAGCGTGCGCGACGCGAGGCCGACGGCGAGGATCCCCTCCACCTCGGGCTCGGCGCAACCGAGCCGCAGCGCGATCCAGGCGCCGAACGACATGCCCGCGGTGAGGAGCGGGAGTCCTGGGAAGCGACCCGAGAGCCAGAGGAGGGCGGCGCGGGCGTCGGCGAGCTCGCCCGGGCCGCCGGTGTGCGCCCCCTCCGAGAGCCCCACGCCGCGGAACTGGATGCGGAGCGTCGCACCCCCGGCCTGCAGGGAGGCCTTCGCGATCTGGTAGGTGGCGTGGTTGTGCATCGTCCCCCCGAAGAGTGGGTGGGGGTGGAGCACGAGCGCCGCGAAACGCGCGGATACCGGGGTCTCGAGGAGTCCCTCGATCCGTCCAGCGGGTCCGGGCAGGTCGACGTGCATGGCGCGGCGCGGCGTCAGTAGAACCCGGGCCCGCCCCTGCGTCCATGCCGGAACGGTGCTATGCCATCCGGGATGAAGGACCCCCTGGGCCTCTCGGTCTGGCTCGGCGCCGCGGCCGTGCTGCTCGTCACGGTTCGCGCGCTCGCCGCGGGCTTCGAGGCCGCGTTGACCGCGCTGGGAGTGCCCCGGGCCGAGTCGCTCGC
>JBAVCR010000611.1:0-7263 GCA_049586815.1 Anaeromyxobacteraceae bacterium | reverse complement strand
GCCATGGCCCGTGCGGCGGCCGAGACCACCTCCGGGTCGCCGTCGGCGAGCATCCCTGCCAGGGCCTCGAGGGACCGGGAGCCGCCGCGAGTTCCGAGCGCGACCGCCGCGGCGGCGCGAACCCGGGGGTGGGGATCCGACTGGGCGACGAGGAGCGCCGGGAGCGCCTTCTCGTCGCCGGGAGCGCCGAGGCGCTCCACCGCCGCGGCGCGACGGACCGGATCGGCCGCGGTGAGGTCGGAACGCCCTCCCGGGCGGCAGGCCGCGAGGGCCGCCGCGAGGACGAGGGGCGCGACCCGTCTCACCGATCCCTTCCCCGCCCCCGCCCCCCGCGCGAGGGCCTTCCGCTGCGTTCCCTCCCCGATCGCTCGGGGCGTTGCCTCGCGGGCCGGGGCCCCTCCTGCCGCCCCTTCTCCGGCCGGCCCGCCTCCGGGCGAGTCCGCTCCGCCCCGGCCGGCTCCCGGGGAGCGCGCGGCTCGGGGACCCCGTGTCCGTGGCGGCGAGCCGCCTTGGGCAGGGGAAGGGACGAGGTGTCGGGCCGCGGTCCCTTCGACATCCCGGCGGACCGGCGCAGCGTCTCGACCTCGTCGGGGCGAAGCTCGCGGAAGTGGCCGGGCCGGAGCCCGGCGACGGTGACGCCACCGAACTCGGGTCGGAAGAGCCGGAGGACCTCGAACCCCACCGACTCGCAGAGCCGCTTCACGAGGTGCTTGCGCCCCTCGCCCACCACGACGCGGATCCAGGTGTTCTTCTCGGCCCGCTCGTGGAGCGTTGCCTCGAGCGCCTGCGCCGGGCCGTCCTCGAGCCGGACCCCCTCGAGCATGCGCCCGATGGCGCCGGTGGGCGGGTCGCCCTTCACCTTCACGAGGTAGGTGCGCCGGTGACCGTAGCGGGGATGGGCGAGCCGGTTCGCCAGCTCGCCGTCGGTGGTGAAGAGGAGCGCACCCTCGGCGTCCCAGTCGAGCCTCCCGACCGGGAAGACCCGCTCGGAGACGTTCCCCAGGTACTGGGCCACGGTGGGGCGACCCTGGGGGTCGGAGAGCGTGGTCACGCATCCCGGCGGCTTGTAGAGGAGGATGTAGCGGGCCCGCGCCTGCGTCTCGACGGCGCGGCCGTCCACCTCGACGTGGTCGACGGCCGGATCGACCCGCGTTCCCATCTCGCGGACGACCTTGCCGTTCACCTTCACCCGGCCCGCGAGGACGAGCTCCTCGGCCTTGCGCCGGGAGGCGACCCCGGCCCCGGCGAGGAACTTCTGGAGGCGTTCCTCGCTCACGGCGTCCCCGCGGCGGGTCCCGGCTCGCCGCTGCCGGGAGCCGGCGGCTCCGGATCGAGGACCGACTTCACCGTGCGCGTGCTCGCGTCGGCGCGGTCGATGGCCTGCTCGAGCTCCTCGAGCGCGGCGTCTCCCTCCTCGCGCCCCTTCTCGAGGGCGGCCCGGAGGTTGGGATCGGCGAGCTCGGCCACGAGCCCCTGGAGGTTCGGCACCTCGGCCGGGGCCTCCTTCTCGACGATCTCCCGGTGCTCCTCGGAGAGCTCGTGGAACTCGCGCAGCGTGGGCAGCGAGGCCAGGTCCTTCAGGGCGAAGAACTCGAGGAACTCGCGGGTGGTCCCGTACAGGATGGGACGACCCGGCTCCTCCTTCTTTCCCAGGATCTTGAGGAGGCGGCGCTCGAGGAGCGCCTTCATGACCGCGCCGGAGTCGACGCCCCGGATCTCCTCGACCTCGGGGCGCGTCACCGGCTGGCGGTAGGCCACGATGGCGAGCGTCTCGAGCGCGGCGCGGGTGAGGCGCTGCGGCTTCACGCGGAGGAAGCGGCGGGCGAAGTCGGAGGCGTCGGGCGACGTGCGGAGCTGCCACCCTCCCGCGACCTCGTGGAGGACGATGCCGGAGACGCCCTCCCGGAACTGCCCGGAGATCTCGTCGAGCGCCTTGCGGATGCGGGGCGCCTCGAGGCCCGTCACCTGCCGGACCTCCTCGACGGGAAGCGGCTTCTCGGCGAGGAAGAGCAGCGCCTCGACGACGGCGCGGGCCCGCTCCGGCGTCATCCGGCGCGCCTGGGCGGCGAGCTTCTCGAAGGGCTCCTCCTTCTCGACGGCGCCTTCCGGGACGTCGATGGACGCCGGCTCGACCTCGTCGAGCGACGGATCGGCCTTGGCCTCCTCGGCCGCCTGCAGGGCGGAAAGCTCCTCCGGGCTCGGGCCCGGCCCCTGGGTCTCGCTCATCGGTACTCCTCCACCCCTTGCGGTCCCGGCGTGCCCTCGCCGAGCGTGTCGCTCGCCTCCACCACGATCCCTCCCGACTCCCCGGAAGCATCCGGGAGCTCCTGGAAGATGCGCAGGAGGCGGAGCTTCGCCATCTCGAGGACGGCCAGGAAGGCCGAGATGATCCCGGCCCTGCCCCCGGATCCGGCCCCGACGAGCAGGTCGACGAAGTCGACCCGGCGGCGCAGGCGCAGGACCTCGGCGACGCGGCTGATGGCGTCGGTGATGGAGAGCCGGTCGCCCTCCACCTCGTGCCGGGTCTCGGGCTTCGCGTTCGCGATGGCCCGATCGAGAGCCTCGATGAGCTTGAAGACCGAGATCTCCGCGAGCCCTTCCGGACCGTCCGGCTGGGGAATGCGGGCGGCGCGGGCGCGCCGCGAGAAGACGTCCCGGTCGAGGATGTCGTGCCGCCCGAGCTCCTCGGCGGCGGCACGGTACTTCTGGTACTCGAGGAGCCTGCGCACGAGCTCGGCGCGCGGGTCGCCCTGCTCCTCCGCCGGGTCGGCGTCCTCCGCCACCTCGGTGCGCGGGAGCAGCAGCTTCGACTTCACCAGCATGAGCTGGGCCGCCATCTGCAGGAACTCGCCGGCGACGTCGATGTCGAGCTCCTGGAGGGCCTTCAGGGCCGCCAGATAGGCCTCGGTGATGCGCGCGATGGGGATGTCGAGGACGTCGACCTGGTGCTCCTGCACGAGGTGCAGGAGGAGGTCGAGCGGCCCCTCGAACGGCGGTTCCCCGGGACGGGTCGGCGGCAAGGTGAAGCGGAACGCCTGGGGCGCCGCCGCATCGGCCGGGGTGAGGCCCGGGCTGGCCGGGTCGGGGGTCATGAGGGTTCCGGCGCCGATCCTACGAGTTCTGGTCGAGGTGCATGGCGGCCCGGACCTCTTCCATGGTCCGGGCGGCCTCGGCGCGGGCCCGGGCGTTGCCGTCCCGCACCACGTCGCGGACGTAGTCGGGCCGGGCGAGGAGCTTCTCGCGCTCCTCCCGCAGCCGCTCCTGGTCGGGGACGAGCCGCTCGAGGAGCTTCTTCTTGCAGTCGACGCAGCCGATGCCGGCCGTGCGGCAGTTCTCGTTCACCCAGCCGACCGTCTCGGGGGTGCTGTAGATGCGGTGCAGGTAGAAGATCCCGCAGACGTCGGGGTTGCCCGGGTCCTTGCGGAGCTTGCGGGCCGGGTCGGTGACGGCGCCCATGATCTTCTTCGTGGTCGAGTCGGCCGGCTCCCCGAGCTCGATGGCGTTGCCGTAGCTCTTCGACATCTTCCGCCCGTCGATGCCCACCACCTTGGCGGCCTCGGTGAGGAGCGGCTGCGGCTCGGGGAAGACCGGGCCGTAGTGGAAATTGAACTTCCGGGCGATCTCGCGGGTCAGCTCGAGGTGGGTGACCTGGTCCGCGCCCACCGGCACCTTGGTGGCCTTGTAGAGGATGATGTCGGCCGCCATGAGGACCGGGTACCCGAGGAAGCCGTAGAGGGCCAGGTCGCGGTCGGTGATCTGCTCCCGCATCTCCTTGTACGACGGGGAGCGCTCCAGCCATCCGATGGGGGTGATCATCCCGAGCAGGAGGAAGAGCTCGGCGTGCTCCTTCACCTGGCTCTGGACGAAGAGCACGGTCCGGCGGGGGTCGATGCCCGCGGCCAGGAAGTCCACGAACATCTCGAACTCGGCCTGCTTCAGCTTGTCGGTCTCGTGGTAGCTCGTGGTGAGCGCGTGCCAGTCGGCGCTGAAGAAGTGGGCGCGCGACGTCTCCTGGAGCTTCACCCAGTTCCCGAGCGCGCCGTGCAGGTGGCCGATGTGCAGGCGGCCGGTGGGGCGCATGCCGGAGACGACGATGGGGAGCTTCGTGTCGGTCATGGACGGAGGTCCCTCTAGACGATGGCGAGGAGCAGGCGCTCGAGCAGCCGGATCCCGGCGTCGACCGGCACGGCGATGACCCGCCAGCCGAAGAAGACCAGCGCGAGCAGCAGGAACGGCGAGAAGCGGGAGAAGGCCTCCCACTGGGGCCGGAGGCGCAGCGGCAGGAAGGCATCCACGATCCGGCTGCCGTCGAGCGGCGGGATGGGGATGAGGTTGAAGACCGCCAGCACCACGTTCATCTGGATGGAGATCTGCAGGAAGGCGGACAGACCCCCGACGCGGGCGCTCAGGTCGGGCGCGAACCGGAAGAGGATCCCGAGCACGACCGTGGAGAGCACCGCGAGCAGCACGTTGGCCGCGGGACCGGCGAGGGAGGTGACCATCATCCCGCGCCCCATGTCGACGCCCCGCCGGAACCGCGACGGGTCGACCGGGACGGGCTTCGCCCATCCGAAGGGGGCGATGAGCGGAAGGAGGAAGGTCCCGAGGGGGTCGGCGTGGGCGAGCGGGTTCAGCGTGAGCCGCCCCATCCGTTCGGCCGTGTCGTCGCCCAGTCGCCGGGCCGCCCAGGCGTGGGCGAACTCGTGGACCGTCAGGGAGAGGAGCAGGACGGGGAGGTAGAGGACCGCCCTCTGGAGGATGTCGGCAAAGGAAAAACCCAAGTGTTGCCTCGCGGGGAAGCTCGGTTGAGTAGCACCGGAGGGTCGGCGGGTCAACGAGACCGCCCCAGCCCGGGAGGCGCGGCGAGCCCTAGGCTCTCGGGTGGTGCCGGGCGTGCAGGCGCCGGGCCTGCGAGCGGTCCACGTGGGTGTAGATCTCGGTGGTCGAGACGTCGGCGTGGCCGAGCATGGACTGCACGGCGCGCAGGTCCGCGCCCCCCTCGAGGAGGTGGGTCGCGAAGCTGTGCCGGAGCTTGTGGGGGGAGACCCGCCGGGTGATCCCGGCAGCCCGCGCGTAGCGGCCGAGGAGCTTCCAGAAACCCTGGCGGGTCATGCGGCGCCCCCGGGGCGTGACGAAGAGGTCGCGGGTCCGGCGCTGGCGCAGCATCTGCTCCCTCGGTCCTGCGAGCCAGCCCTTGATGGCGTCCGCCGCCGGGGCGCCGACCGGGACGAGCCGCTCCTTGTTCCCCTTCCCCCGTGCGAGCAGGACCCGCGACTCGAGGTCGATCTGGTTCACCTCGAGGCCGACGAGCTCGGACACCCGGAGCCCGGTGGCGTAGAGGAGCTCGAGCATGGCCCGGTCGCGCGCGCCCACGGCTCCCCTCACCGCCCGGGGAGCGGCGAGCAGCCGATCGACCTCGTCGCGCCCGAGCAGCTGGGGCAGCTTGCGGGTCCGCCGCGGAGCATCGACCTCGTCGGTGGGGTCGGCGGGGGCGACGCGCTCGGAGACGAGCAGCCGGTGGAAGCCGCGCACGGCGGAGAGCGCCCGGGCCTGGCTGCGCGGGGAGATGCCCGAACGGGCGAGCGCCTGGAGGTGGGCCTGCACGTCTGGCCGGGCCACCTCCTCCCAGGAGCGTCGGCCCGTCTCGGCCAGGAAGGCGAGGTACCGGCGCACGTCGCGGGCGTAGGACTCGACCGAGTTTTGGGCGAGCCCCTTTTCGACGCGGAGGTGGGCGAGGAAGAGGTCGAGGGCCGGCGCGAGCGGGCCGCCCTCGGCGACCGGGGTCGCGGCGCGCGGCATCAGAGGTCCGAGGCGTCGCCCTTGCCGACGCGCACCACGACCGGATCGGGCCCGGTGAGGTTCACGACGGTGGACGGCTCGTTCGGCTGGTAGCCGCCGTCGAGGACGAGCTCGAGGCCGTGCCCCAGCTGGTCCCGGATGTCGCGGGCGTCGATGAGGACCTCCCCGTCCGGTGTCGCGGCGGAGGTGGAAACGACCGGGTGGGCGAGCTTCCGGACGATCTCCAGGGCGACCGGGCTCGCCGGGAGGCGGACGCCGACGGTCTTCTGGCGGCGCAGCGCGAGGTCCGGCACGAGCCGGGTCGCGGGGAGGACGAAGGTGAACGGGCCCGGGGTCTTCCGGCGCAGGACCCGGAAGGCGGCGTTGTCGAGCATGGCGTAGCGCGCCACCTCGGCCAGGTCGGAGCAGATGAAGGAGAGCTCGTGGGTGTGCGGCAGCTGCTTCAGCTGGTAGATGCGCTCGATGGCCCGCTTGTCGAAGAGGTCGCAGGCGATGGCGTAGTACGTGTCGGTCGGGAAGGCGACGAGGCCGCCCGAGGCGAGCACGCTCACCGCCTTCTCCACGACCCGCGGCTGCGGGTGCTCCGCGTCGATGCTCCAGATGGTCGCCGTCATCGCCGTGCCGTCCCCGCGACCGAGGTTACCAGGGGCCGCGCCCCGGTCAATTGCGCGTCAGCGCCTGGGTGACGGCCTCGACGACGCGTTTCCCCTCCGCGCCCTCGACCCGCTTCCCGTCCCGGTTGCGGACGTAGAAGGCGTCTGCGGCCCGATGACCCTCGGTGGTGATGCGGGCGAGGTCCACGGTCAGCCCCAGGTCGAAGAAGGTCCGCGACAGCGCGTGGAGGAGTCCCACGCGGTCGGCGGTGAAGACGTCGATGACGCTCTGGTGGCGGGAGCTGTCGTTGTCGATGACCACCTTCGTGGTCACCCGCGGCAGCGGCCGGGCCGGCAGCGGCGACGCCTTGAGCCGGCGGGCCATGAGCTCCTCGAGGTCCACCGCATCCACCAGGACGCCCTGGAGGTCGGCCCGGGCGGCGCGCCAGCGGGCCGGGTCGATTGCCCCACCCTCCGGGCCGCGCAGCTCGAACAGGTCGAGGGCCCGGCCGGAGAGCCACCCGCCGCCGGGGTCGACCGGCGTCGAGAAGACCTCGGCGTGCTGGATGTCGATCCGGTGCGCGGCGAGCACGCCGGCGACGAGGGCGAGGAGGCCGGGCCGGTCGGCCGCCGTGAGCGCCAGCTCCGAGTGGCCGAGCGACGGACGGTGCCGCACGATGGCCGCCATGGGCCGGGTGCGCCCCATCGCGAGGAGCCGGAGGTGGCGCGGCGCCTGGGCCGGGAGCTCGGTCAGGAAGTAGCGGGCCGGCATGGCCGACACGAAGCGGTCCCGGTCCTGCGCGGGCACGTGGCGGGCGTCGAGCGCGGCGGAGACGGCGGCGCGCCCCTGGGCCTCGTGCGTGCCGGGGAC
>JBAVCR010000610.1:0-4827 GCA_049586815.1 Anaeromyxobacteraceae bacterium | reverse complement strand
GAGGACGGGGCGGGGTCGGCGGCGCGCGCGGCCGCCGGCAGCGCGAGAAGCGCCGCCGCCACCAGTGCGGGGATCCGTCGTGTCGGTCGGCTCGTCATGCGGGGTCCGGAAGTTACCGCCGCCCCTCCCTTTCGGCAAGGAACGCTTGCCCCGGTTGAAGCCTTCCCGTCCCGGGGGTAAACGGTGCGGCGATGGCCGAGACCGCGCTCCCCACCCCCGACCTCACCCTCGACACCTCGGGGCGGCTCTGCCCGTACCCCATCGTCGAGATCGCGAAGGCCATGAAGGCGCTTCCGCCCGGGGCGGTGGTCTGCGTCGTGGCCACCGATCCGGGGATCGTCACCGACATGCCCATGTGGTGCCGGGCCACGCGGAACGAGCACCTCGGCACCTTCCGCGAGGGGCGTTCCTTCCGGAGCTGGGTGCGCAAGCCAGTCACGGGCCGGAGGGTAGAGCAGTGAGCGCGCCGAAGGCCATCGGCATGATCTCGGGCGGGCTCGACTCGACGCTCGCGCTCGCGCTCGTGAAGCGCCAGGGCATCGAGGTGAAGGCGGTGAACTTCTACACCGGCTTCTGCATCACCGAGACCCAGCGCCGGAAGGGGGGGCGCCCCGACGGCACCATCCCCCAGAACGAGGCCCTGCGCGCCGCCGCCGACCTCGAGGTGGACATCGAGTACGTCGACGTCTCCGACGAGGGCTACCTCGATCTCATCGTGAACCCGAAGCACGGCTACGGCGCGAACGCCAACCCCTGCGTCGACTGCCGCATCTTCATGATGCAGAAGGCCCGCGAGATCATGGAGCGGGAGGGGGCGTCCTTCGTCTTCACCGGCGAGGTGCTGGGCCAGCGCCCGAAGAGCCAGCGGCGCGACACCATGCGCGGGATCGAGCGCAAGAGCGGCCTCGAGGGGCGGCTCGTGCGCCCCCTCTCCGCCCTGCTCCTCGAGCCCACCATCCCGGAGCGCGAGGGGATCCTCGACCGGTCGCGGCTGCTCGGCATCTCCGGCCGCTCCCGGCAGCCCCAGATCCGGCTGGCGCGGGAGCTCGGCATCACCGAGTGGCCGCAGCCCGCCGGCGGCTGCTGCTACCTCACCGACGAGTCCTTCTCGCGGAAGTTCTTCGACGTGCTCGACGCCCGCGAGGCGGCCGGCGAGGAGCGGCGCATCCGCAAGGAGGACATCGTGCTCCTCTCCACCGGGCGCCACTTCCGCCTCTCGCCCAAGGTGAAGCTCGTGGTCGGGCGCAGCGAGGGGGAGAACGCCATCCTGGAGGCCTACGGCGAGGGGCGGGCCCGGCTGCTGGCCCGCGACCTGAACGGGCCGGTGGCCCTCGTCGAGGGCACGCCCACCTGGGAGGACCGGCAGTTCGCCGCCCGGATCGTGGCCCGGTACGGAAAGGGGCGGGACCTCCCCCAGGTGGCGGTGGACTGGGTCGAGGACGGCGTGGTCGAGACGCTCCACGTCGAGCCCGAGCGCGACGAGGCGCGCATCGAGGCCCTGCGCATCTAGCGCCCCGCTCCCTGCATTGACCTGCTTTACAGGGTCAACCGCCCGTGGACAGGGGGCTTTGACAGGAGAAAAGCGAAGGTAATTGATCCGGACCAAGCCGGGGCGCCCCCCCGTGCGGTTCCCTGTGGGCCTGACGCGCGCCGTGCCGGCCGCGAGACGGGGGAGCACCCGATGGCCACGACGCATCGCGCGAAGCGGACGTACTCCTTCGGTGGGGGCAAGGCCGAGGGCAACCGGGACATGAAGGAGCTGCTCGGCGGCAAGGGTGCGGGCCTCGCCGAGATGAGCAACATCGGCATCCCGGTCCCCCCCGGCTTCACCATCACCACCGAGGTCTGCACCGAGTTCTACCGGAGCGGGAAGCGGCTCCCCCGGGTCCTGCGCGGCGAGATCGCGAAGGCCCTCGGGCGCGTCGAGCGGGAGACCGGCAAGGGGTTCGGCGACCCGGTGAACCCGCTCCTCGTCTCGGTCCGCTCGGGAGCCCGCGTGTCCATGCCCGGCATGATGGACACCGTCCTCAACCTCGGCCTGAACGACGTGACCGTGAAGGGGCTCGCCGAGCGCTCGGGCAGCGAGCGCTTCGCCTGGGACAGCTACCGGCGCTTCGTGGCCATGTTCGGCGACGTCGTCCTCGGGATGAAGCCGGAGCGCAAGGAGGACCGCGATCCCTTCGAGGAGGTGCTGGAGCGGAAGAAGCACGTGAACGACGTCCACCTCGACTCGGAGCTCTCCGTGGCGGCGCTCCGCGAGCTCGTGGCCGAGTTCAAGGCCGAGATCAAGACGCGCCGGGGGGTCACCTTCCCCGACGACCCGATGGACCAGCTCCTCATGGCCGTCGACGCGGTGTTCCGCTCCTGGGAGAACGACCGCGCCATCGCCTACCGGAGGATGTACGGCTATCCGTCCGACTGGGGCACCGCGGTGACGGTGCAGTCGATGGTCTTCGGCAACATGGGCGAGGACTCGGGCACCGGCGTGGCCTTCACGCGGGACCCGGCGAGCGGCGCCAACCTCTTCTACGGCGAGTTCCTGGTGAACGCGCAGGGCGAGGACGTGGTCGCCGGCATCCGCACCCCGCAGAAGATCGGCGAGATGGAGGCCCGCTGGCCGGAGATCGCCCGGCAGCTCGGGGAGGTGCGCCACCGCCTCGAGTCCCATTACCGGGACATGCAGGACATCGAGTTCACCATCGAGCAGAAGCGGCTCTACGTGCTGCAGACCCGCACCGGCAAGCGCACCGGCCTCGCCGAGGTGCGCATCGCGGTGGAGATGGCGGGCGAGAAGGTCATCACCCCCGACGAGGCCGTGCTGCGGGTGACGCCCACCTCGATCGACCAGCTCATGAAGCCCATCTTCGCCCCCGACGGATGGAAGGCCGCCGTGTCGGGCGGCAAGTACCTGGCCCGGGGCCTCCCCGCGGGCCCCGGCGCGGCCACCGGCCGCATCGTCTTCTTCGCCTCCGACGCCGAGGAGTGGAAGCGGCGCGGCGAGACCGTGGTGCTGGTTCGCCACGAGACGAGCCCGGAGGACATCCGGGGCATGGACGCCGCGGTCGGCTTCCTCACCGCCTTCGGCGGGATGACCTCCCACGCCGCGCTGGTGGCCCGCCAGATGGGCAAGGTGGCCGTGGTGGGCTGCGACGCCCTCACCTTCGACTACAAGAACCGGATCATGACGGTGGCCGCGCCGGGCGGGACGCGCTCCCTGCACGAGGGCGACTGGATCTCCGTCGACGGCTTCACCGGCGAGGTCGTGGAGGGGAAGGTCGAGACCCGGCCCTCCGAGGTGGAGGCGGTCATCAAGGGGGAGCGGGGCGAGGAGGACGCGCCGCTCTACCGGCAGTACGCGCGGCTCCTCGGCTGGGCCGACAAGGTGCGGCGCCTCAAGGTGCGCGCCAACGCCGACCAGCCCGACCAGGCCGAGATCGCGGTCAAGCTCGGCGCTCAGGGCATCGGCCTCTGCCGGACCGAGCACATGTTCTTCGGCGAGGGGAAGATCGGCCCGATGCGGGAGATGATCGTCGCCGAGACCGAGGCCGAGCGGAGGACCGCGCTCGCGAAGCTCCTGCCCTTCCAGCGGGCCGACTTCGACGGGCTCTTCCGGGCCATGGGATCACGCCCGGTGACGGTCCGGACCATCGACCCGCCGCTGCACGAGTTCCTCCCGCAGAACGAGGCCGGGATCGTCGACCTGGCCCGAGCCGTCGGGAAGCCCATCGCCCGCGTCCGCGCCCGGATCGAGGAGCTGCACGAGGCGAACCCCATGCTCGGCCACCGCGGCTGCCGGCTCGGCATCACCTATCCCGAGATCACCGAGATGCAGGCCCGGGCCATCCTGGAGGCCGCGCTCGACGTCATCGCCGACGGGGTGAAGGTCCAGCCCGAGATCATGATCCCGCTCGTCGGCACGCGGAAGGAGCTCGAGAACCAGGCCCAGGTGGTCCGCGCCACGGCGGAGATGGTCTTCGCCGAGCGCGGCAAGCGGATCCACTTCCTCGTGGGCACCATGATCGAGGTGCCGCGGGGCGCGCTCACCGCCGGGGAGATCGCGAAGACCGCCGAGTTCTTCTCCTTCGGCACGAACGACCTGACCCAGACCACCTTCGGCCTCTCCCGCGACGACATGGGGCCGGTGCTCTCGAGCTACGTCGAGAAGGACATCTACGCGGTCGACCCGTTCGTCACCATCGACCGGGACGGCGTGGGGCGCCTCATGCGGATCGCCATCGAGGACGGGCGGCGCACCAAGCCCGACCTCAAGCTCGGCATCTGCGGCGAGCACGGCGGCGACCCGAACTCGGTGGAGTTCTGCGACGCGATCGGGCTCGACTACGTCTCCTGCTCCCCGTACCGCCTGCCCATCGCGCGCCTCGCCGCCGCCCAGGCCGCGCTGAAGCGTCGCGCGTCGCAGGCTCCCGCCGTGAAGAAGGCGGCGAAGAGGAAGGCGGCCCCGAGGAAGGGCCCCGCGAGGAGGAAGGCGCCGGCGAGGAGGAAGGCGCCGGCGAGGAGGAAGGCCGGAGCGAGGAAGGCGCTCGGGACCTCGGGCCTGCCCAGGTAGGGAAGCCGGAGCGGCGCGCCCACACGGGCGACGGAGCGGAGCAGCCGCGCGCGCGGAGGCTCCGCTTCCTTTTTGACCCTGTGCCATCCTTCGACGACAATGCCGATATCGAGATGAACCGCCCCCGCCTCGCTCCCTGGCTGCTCGCCGCCTTCGGGGCGCTCCTCGTCTTCCTCGCACTCCCCTGGCCCGCGCCCGCGGCCGGGATCGATGCCCCGCCCGGGGCCCTCGTGCTCTCCGGCGCGCCCGCGCGGGATCCC
>JBAVCR010000609.1:0-14722 GCA_049586815.1 Anaeromyxobacteraceae bacterium | reverse complement strand
GGCTTCACCGGGGCCGCCTTCGCGGCCTTCGCGGCCTTCGCCGGGGACGGTCGGCGGGCCGGGGGCGGGCGCGCTGCCTTGCGGGACGGAGGGGCGGCGCGGGTCGGCTTCCGCGCGACCGGGGTCTTGCCCTTGCCCTTGCTGGCCTTCGACCTGACCGTCCTCGCCATCCTCGAAAACCCCCGGTCCAGCGGGCTTCCGGGGTGCCCGGGCCGCTCGGATCGTGGAGAATGAGGGAGGACGAGCCCCGGTGCAAGAGGGGCGGATTGGTGACCCGTGGCGAACCTGCACCCCGAGACGAAGACGCTCCTCGAGCGCCTCGCGCTCGCCCCCCATCCCGAGGGCGGCTTCTACCGCGAGACCTGGCGCTCCCCCGCGCGCGTCGCCACACCCCGGGGGGAGCGGCCGGCGCTCACGGTCATCCACTACCTCCTCCCCGCGGGCTCCTTCTCGGCCTTCCACAGGGTTCACTCCGACGAGGTCTGGCAGCACGCCGGAGGCGACCCGCTCGAGCTGCACGTCATCGACCCGTCGGGCGCGTACGAGGTCCACCGGATGGGGGCTTCGGGGACGGGGGTCGCCGTGCCGCACGTCGTGGTCCCGGCCGGGCACTGGCAGGCGGCGAGACCCCTCGGCGGCCGGCACGTGCTCGCGAGCTGCACGGTCGCCCCGGGATTCCACTTCGACGACTTCGAGATGGCCCGCCCGGAGGAGCTCGTCCTCCTGCGCCCCGACCTCGGGAACCTCATCCGCTCCCTGTGCCGCGCGGCGCCCGAGGACTAGCCGGCGCGCGGGACCCACGACGTCCGGAGCCGGGCGAGCTCGCGCCCATCGCCCTCGCGGACGATGGTGTGGGCGAAGGCCCCGTCCCCGACGGCCCCGGCCCGGGAGCGCACCGTGCTGCCGTGACGGCACTCGGCGACGAACCAGGCCTCGAAGGAGCGCAGCCGCCGCGAGCGCCAGGTCTCCTCCGGGATGGCCTCGCAGGCCCACTCGACGTAGCTCGCGTTGGTGACGTGCAGGTTGCGGTCGATGTCCCGGTAGCGCGTGGTGAACGGCCGGTCGATCTCGGGCGGCTCGGGGACCGCGATCCGGCCGCCCGGCAGGTCGAGGACGTGCGGGGTCTCCTCCACCAGCTCGACCGGGAGCACCGCGGCGGGGCGCACGGGCTTGCGGGTCGAGAGGTCGACCACGATCCACTGGGTGACCGCGCGGATCCGCTCCTCCCCCCGGACCCGGACCACGAAGTCGCGGAGCGCGCTCAGCCGGTCGGTGCCGCTCGGCCAGGTCTCCACGACGGCCTCCTCCCAGAGGGCGACGGGGGCGTCCACCTGCACCGCCTGGCGCGCCAGGACCCAGGTGAGGTTCCGTGCCTGGAGCGCGTCCACGCCGACGCCGAGGAGGTCGGCATGGCGCCCGGCGGCCTCCTGCAGCCAGCCGGAGATCGCCGGCGCGGTGAGCAGGCCGAAGGCGTCCACGGCGTAACTGTGGGCCTCGAGGGCCACCTGCAGCGGAGGGATCCCCACGAGGGGCGAATGAACCACGGGCGAGGCCGGCTGTCGATGGCGGCGGACGGCCTCCACGGGGGGCGCGCGCCCGGTCGCGGTAGATCGTAGAGTGGAGCGGCCATGACCCGCGTCCCGCCCGCCTACGCCCGCCTCGCAGCGAACTGGGTTCCCGGAAGCGCGCCGGAGCGCGCCCTCGTCGAGGAGACCCGCGCCGCCCTCCTCGTCGCCCGCCCGTCGGACCTGGCCGGGGTCTCCGACCTCGTGGCCCGCCTCGACCCATGCCTCGGCGATCCGGCCACGCGGGAACCGGCCCGCAGGGTCCTCTTCGGCCTCGTCGACGCCGCGCGGCGGCGCGCCTTCACCGAGGCGATGACCCCCGAGGACGTCGACCCGTGGACCCGGCTCATGGTCGGGGTCATCGAGCGATCCGACCACACCCTCGGCGACGTCCTTCGCTCCCGGGAGGAGACCGATCCCAAGGTGGTCGCGATGCGGGTCCTCGGCGCCGACGCGTCCGAGCTCACCGTCGCCGACCTGGCGCGCCGCACCCGCGCCATCGCCCGCGGCCTCCTCGCACTCGCGCCGGCGGACGAGGAGCCCAAGGTGGCCATCCTCTCCGAGAACTCGCTCGAGTCGGCCCTCACCGACATCGCCTGCCTGACGAACGGGATCGTCGACTTCCCCCTGCCCGCCAACTCCACCCCGGAGCAGGTCACCTTCATGCTGCGCCACTCCGGCGCCCGGATCCTCGTGGTCTCGGACGAGGAGCAGGTGGACAAGGTGCTGCCCTCCCTGCCCGGCCTGCCGGACCTGAAGGAGGTGGTGGTGGTCTCCCGCGCCGCCGCCGACCGCCACGGGCTCCTCTCCCTGGAGCAGGCCGTGGCCCAGGGCGCGGGCGCGTTCGACGACGCCGACCGGGCCGCGCGGGCCGCACGGGTGCGGAGCCGCGACATGGCCACGGTGATGTACACGTCCGGCACCACCGGGCGCCCGAAGGGGATCGTCTTCGACCACCTCAACCTGGTGTCGAAACGGCTCTGCCGCGGGTACGCGCTCCCGCACCTGAACGAGGGCGACGTCTTCCTCGCCTACCTGCCGCTCTACCACACGTTCGGCCGCTTCCTGGAGATGACCGGCTCCCTGTGGTGGGGCGCCACCTACGTCTTCGCCCGCTCGACGGGCCAGGCGGCCCTGGCCGAGGACTTCCGGAACGTCCGGCCGACCACGTTCATCTCGGTGCCGAAGAAGTGGATGGAGCTCCAGGAGACGGCCCAGCGCGTGGCCCCGCCCGACGACCCGGAGGCGGCGGCCGGCCAGCTCCGCGCCCTCACCGGCGGGCGCCTGGCCCACGGCCTCTCGGCGGCCGGCTACCTCGACCCGCTCGTCTTCCGCGCCTATCACCGCGCCGGGGTCGAGCTCTGCTCCGGCTACGGCATGACCGAGGCCACCGGCGGCATCACCATGACGCCGCCGGGCGAGTACGTGGACGGCTCGATCGGGAAGCCGCTCCCCGGGATCGAGTGCGTGCGCGCCGAGGACGGGGAGCTCCTCATCCGCGGGCCCTACGTGAGCCCCGGCTACTTCCACCCGGAGGGCGAGGAGAAGGAGGCGCACGACGCCGAGGGCTGGTTCCACACCGGCGACCTGGTGTCGATCGACGCCGAGGGGCACTTCCGCATCACCGGGCGCAAGAAGGAGATCTACAAGAACCGCGCCGGCCAGACCATCGCGCCGCAGCGGGTCGAGAACCTCTTCCGCGACTTCGACGACCTGTCGCAGGCCTTCCTGGTCGGCGATCACCGCGAGTACAACACGCTCCTCGTCTGGCCGAACTACGAGGGGCGCCCCGAGCTGCGCCAGCGCTCCCCGGAGGAGATGCAGCAGCTCATCTCCTCGCTGGTGGCCTCTGCCAACCGCTTCCTCGCCCCCTTCGAGCGCGTGGTGGCCTTCCGCGTGCTCGACCGGGCCCTCGACGCCGAGCACGGCGAGCTCACCCACAAGGGCACCTACAAGCGCGACGTCGTGGAGAAGAACTGGAAGCCGCTCGTCGAGGGCATGTACCAGCACCGCGCCCTCAACCTTTCCGTCGACGGGATCGGGCTGCGCATCCCGAACTGGGTGCTGCGCGAGCTGGGCGTCCTCATCGAGGACGTGGTGATGCGCGGCGACACCTTGAGAGCCGCCGGCTTCCAGCTGCAGGTGGCGGCCGACCCGCGCGCCCCCGGCTCGCTGCGCGTGGGCGACCTCGCCTACCAGGCGGAGGGCGGCGTCGTCGACCTGGGAGCGGTGCTCGCCCACCCCACCCTCTGGCTCGGCAACGAGGGGTTGCGCCGCTTCCTGGGCGAGGAGGCGTTCCGGTCGCTCGCCGTCCGGCGCCCCAAGGGAAGGACGGGGGAGACCCGGCTCGACTCGCGGGTCTGGGAATCACCCGACCCGCAACGCATCCCTTCGCTGCTCGAGGCGGTCGGCCGGGACGAGCCCAGCGTCGAGTCGGTCCACGCCGCCGGAGAGCTCCTGCGCGCCGAGCGGCCCGAGGCGCGGCGCGCGCTCTCCCACCTGGAGCGGGTGCTCGGGGCCGGACGGCGCGAGCTCGTGCCGCTCGCCCGCGGCCTCCTCCGCCGGGCCGCCGACTCGCCGGAGGAGGAGGTCCGCCGGCGGGCCTTCCGCGGGCTCCTGCCCTTCGAGGAGCCGGCCCGCACCGTGGAGACGCTCCGGCTCTTCCTCGACCGGCTCGGGCCCCAGGCCCTGCGCGAGGAGGACCTGGCGAGCTTCGGCGAGCGTGGCCTCTCCGAGTCCCACGTCGAGGCCCTTCTCGCCGCCCTCCAGTCGCCGCGGGCGCTCGACCCCGATCAGGACGCCTCGGAGAGGCGCCTGCTCGCCGGCGCCATGCGCCTCGCCGTGGCCTACTCGCTCTCGCACCCGGTCTGGTACGCACGGGTGCGCGTCCCGCTGGCGCGCCTCACCTTCCATCCCGACCCGCTCCTCTCGGCCCGGGCCGGCGAGGAGTACGACCGGCTGCGGCGCGGCTTCCAGCACTGGCTCGGGCCGAACCTCCGCATCGCCATCGACCCGTCCACGGGCGAGGAGTACACGTGGCGCGACGTGGTGCGCTTCGAGGGGCCGCTACCCCCGCGCACCACCGACCTCGTGCTCCGGTCGATCACCGAGTCCACCTTCGTGCGCAGCTCGGCCTTCGTCCTGGGGCGCGGAGCCATCATCTCGCTCTCCGACATCCCCCCGGGCGGCGCCACGGTGACGCTGCTCGGGCGCCGCCTCGGCAAGTCGGTGTACCGGGTCTCCATCACCACCCGCGCCCGGGAGACCTACGACTTCGCCGTGAACCACGCCGAGACCATGCCCCCGGCCGAGCTCCGCGACGAGGTGCTCTGGCTCCTCTCGTCGGGGGCGCCCCCGCCGCTCGTGGAGGCCTTCGGCAGCTACCACCCGGACTGGGGCATCTACACCGAGGAGTTCATCCCCGGGGAGAACGTGGAGCAGCAGCTGGCCCGGCTCGTCCAGCAGGGCGAGGGGCGACGCCTCCGCAACCAGTGGCCCTTCCTGGCCTGGACCGCGCTCGCCGCCCACGTCGGGTTCTGGGACCGCACCGGGCGCCGCGTGGCGCTGCGCGATCCGTCTCCGGCGGCCTTCATCGTGCCCTCGCACGACTACCAGACCGGGGCGCGCCTCGTCTCCATCTCCGACCGCGGCGCCGTCGACCGGCTCGACGACGTGCTCGACCGCTTCGAGACCGCCTTCGTCACCCCCACCGAGGCGCAGTACCCCGACCTCGCCGGGGGGCTCGGGCCGACCCTGCGCTTCTCGGCGGTCATCGAGGCGCTGGGCCTCGACCGGGGCCGCACCGCCCTCTCCTCGCTCGCCCCCGGCCCGCGGGCCGAGGCGGCGCTCGCCTTCCTCTCCTCGGTGGACGGCACGGGCTTCACGCCCCGGGCGGTCCACTTCGCCTCCGAGCGCTTCCGGCGCTGGCGCGCGGTCAATCCCAACGCCACCCAGGAGGCGCAGGGCACCATGCTGGGCGAGCTCTGGATCACCTACCAGCTCGGCGAGGTGGAGCGGGAGTGGCCCGACACCCGCATCCGCTTCTTCCGCCGCACGGTGTTCGGCGACGCCCGGGAACCGCTGGCCGCGGCGCTCGACCGGCTCATGGCGCGGGCGCGGTCGCTCCCCTACCAGGGGCTCGACCTCCGCGACCAGCTCGCCACGCTGCGCGAGGCCGTCCGCCCCGACGCCCGGGAGGACTACTTCCTCGCCCGCATGACCTTCCGGCACCTGCGCCCCGGCGACGAGACCTCCCTCATCTCGCTGGAGCGTGGGGACCACCTCACCGCCGAGGTCGTGGTCGGGCTCACCGACGAGAAGGGGGAGCGCTACTCCGTGCGCGCCGCCCGCTCGCCCCGCGAGGTGTCCCGCCTGCTCCAGCTCTTCCGCGAGTCGGCGCTCGAGGTCAGCTTCGAGCCGGAGCACCGCCACCTCATCGCGGTGGACGCCCACGATACCGTCATCGGCGGCGTGTTCTACCGGCAGGTGACCCCGGAGCGGACGCACATGGAGAAGATCGTGGTGTCCCGGCGCCACCGCGGCCTGGGCATCGCCGACGGCCTCATGCGGGAGCTGAAGCGGCGCCAGCGCGCCCGCGGGGTGAAGTTCCTCGAGACCGGCTGGTTCCAGCCCGAGGTCCTCTCCCGCTTCGGGTTCCGCGTCGACCCGGCCTCGGGCGGCCTCGTCCTCGACCTCGTCGCCGCCTCGGCGGTCCCCCAGTAGGAGGAGCCATGACCGGTCCCTCCGGCAAGCCCTGGCGGCTCATCGACTCCACCCTCCGGGAGGGGGAGCAGTTCGCCCGGGGCAACTTCCGCACCGAGGACAAGCTCGCCATCGCCCAGTCCCTCGACGCCTTCGGCGTCGACTACGTGGAGCTGACGTCGCCCGCGGCGTCCCCCCAGTCGCAGCGGGACGCCGAGCGGATCGTCAAGCTGGGGCTCACCGCGCGGGTCATCACCCACGCCCGCTGCGTGGTCGACGACGTGCGCGCCGCCATCGACTCCGGGGTGCAGGGGATCGGACTCCTCTTCGCGACGAGCCGCATCCTCCGCGAAGCCTCCCACGGCCGCAGCATCCAGCAGATCATCGACGCGATGGGGCCGCCCATCGAGCTCGCGCTCTCGGCCGGGCTCGAGACGCGCTTCTCCGCCGAGGATGCGTTCCGCAGCGAGGAGTCGGACCTGCTCGCGGTGTACCGGGCCGCCGAGAGCCTCGGCGTCCACCGGGTCGGCGCGGCCGACACCGTGGGGATCGCCACGCCCCGGCAGGTCTTCGCCCTCTTCCGCGAGATCCGGCGCACGGTCCGCTGCGACATCGGCTTCCACGGCCACGACGACACCGGCTGCGCGGTGGCCAACGCCTGGGAGGCGGTCGCCGCCGGCGCCACCCACGTGGACGTCTCGGTGCTGGGCATCGGGGAGCGGGTCGGCATCACGCCGCTGGGCGGGTTCGTGGCCCGCATGTACAGCCTCGATCCCCAGGACGTGTCGGGGCGCTACCGGCTGGGCCAGCTGCGCGAGCTGGAGCGGCTCGTGGCCCGCGTCACCGGGGTCGACATCCCCTTCAACAACCCGCTCACGGGCGCAACCGCCTACTCGCACAAGGCCGGCATGCACCTGAAGGCCATGCTCGCGAACCCCGGATCCTACGAGATCATCCCTCCCGAGGCGGTGGGCATGGCGCGCCAGCTCATCGTGGGGAGCCGGCTCACCGGGAAGCACGCGGTCGCCTACCGGGCGCGGGAGATGGGGCTCAAGTTCGGCGAGGGCGAGCTCCGGGCCATCACCGCCCGCATCAAGGACATGGCCGATCGCGGCCAGCTCTCCGAGGAGGAGATCGACCGGGTGCTGCGCGAGTGGGTGACGGCCTGACGGCCGATCAGCGTTCGGGGAAGAGCCGCTTCGCGCAGGTGGGGCAGATGCCGTGCGAGAAGCGCACGTCCGTTCGCCGCGCCACGAAGGCCTCGATTCCCTCCCAGGTTCCCTGGGCGTCCCGCGTCCTCTTGCAGCTGGAGCAGATGGGCACGAAGTCGGAGGGGAGCTTCTCCTGCCCCGCGGCCCCCCGGAGCTCCTCGAGCACCCGCTCCCGCTCCTCCTCGATCAACTTCCGGGCGGTGATGTCCGTGATGGCCCCGGAGACGTGGACCGGCCGGCCGGTGACGTCGCGGCCCACCACCTTCCCCCGGCTCTGGATCCAGCGCGCGGCCCCGTCCTCACGGCGGATCCGGTACTCCCACACGTGGGAGTCCTTCCAGCCCGCGCCGATGAACTCCATGTCGGCCAGGATGGGTGGGAGATCGGCGGGCTCCACCCTCTCGAGGAGCGTCTCGACGGAGACCTCCCGGGTTCCCGCCGGCAGGTCGTAGATCTCGCAGTAGCGCGGCGTGATGGTGACCCTGCCCGTCGCCGCCTCGTAATCCCCGAAGCCGTCCGCGCTGCCTCCGAGGACGCGGGCCATCCGGGCCTCGCTGTCGCGGAGCGCCTCCTCGGCCTTCTTCCGCTGCCCGATGTCGATCAGGATGGCGACGACGAACTGGACCTTCCCGGCGGGCCGACGGACGCAGTTCACCGAGAGCAGGGTCCACAGCACGGAGCCATCCTTGCGGATGAACCTCTTGTCCATCGAGTACCGGGAGATCCCGCCGGCCAGCAGGAGGTCGAACTGGGCCACGTCCCCGGCGAGGTCGTCCGGGTGGGTAAGCTCCCCCCAGGTCGTCCGCACCAGCTCGTCCCGGGAATAGCCGAGCATCTCGCACACCGGGTCGTTGACCTCCACCCATCGCTTGTCCGGCCCGGTGAGCGCCACCCCGATGGCGGGCGAATCGAACACGGCGCGCAGCCGGGCCACCTGGTCCCGCGCTCCCGCCGGGGACCTCGCCGCCGTGCTCTTCGATCTCGCCTTCTTCAAGCGCTCTCCGACCCGTCCGCGAGTGGCTCCGGTGATCCCGCAACTGTCCTATGTCCGAGTTCCCGAAGCAAAGGCCCGCCACCCTCGCGGGGTGACGGGCCCTGGCGGCTCCGGAGTCGTGGAGACGGCTTCGGTGACCCGGTCAGTTGCGCTTCATCACGCCCGGGTACGGCTCCCACTCCTCCACGAGCGTGGTCACGTCGCGGCTCGTCCACGCCCCGGTGCCGACCGCGACGCTGACGAGTCGCCGGGCGGTGTTCTTTCCCGACCCGTCGTAGTCGAAGACCACCGCGACGACCATGCCGTCCACGGACTCGGCCAGGTAGCCCTTCACCTGGGACACGGCCACACCGGCGGCCTTCAGGTCCGCGACCGGGACCACCGCCCTGCCCGCCACGTCGATCCGCATGAGCTTGCCGTTCGCGGTGCCGTAGAGGAGCGCACCGGCCCGGGTCGCTAGCGGCTTCGTCGACGGCACGTCGGCGAGACCGGTGACGAGCGCCGTCACCACCGGGGTCGCCCGGCACAGGCTGGCGTCGGCGACGCCCTTGTCGATCTCGAAGATGGTTCCCTGGTCCGCGTTCGCCACCTTGGCCGTGGCGAGATACATGGCGTCGTTGGCCGGGGAGTAGGTGGCCCCGTACACGATGCGATTGGCGTTGCCCGATGCGGCGGAGGCCGGGCCGAAGACGAGCGACTGGGCGTTGACCGTGCCGGCGTCCGCGCGCACGCAGCCGAGCGTGGCGTTCACGAGGTGGTCCGAGAACGGGGTGACGCTACCCTGCCAGAAGGGCATGTAGAGCGCCGCCGACCTTCGACCGGCCGGTACGTAGGCATCGGCCGGCGAGTAGTTCCAGGCTTCCAGCTTCTCGAACAGGGTCGTGAACACGCCCGTGGTCATGTTCAGTCGCGAGAGGACACGGAAGTCACCGGAGAGGTGGTCCCGGTAGTCGACCGCCGTCCAGACGCTTCCGTCGTCGAGCCGGACCGCCTCCGGCGAGAAGTCGAGGAAGCCGACGCTGGCCGAGTACCGGATCCAGCTCAGGGTCGCCCCCGACGCGAGGTCGAGCACGTAGAAGCCCGGGACGGATCCGTCTGCCCCCGGACCTGCCACGTAGCCGTACTTCCCCTGTGCTGCCGTGGGCCTGGTGCGGTCCGCGAATCCCAGCGCGGTACCGTTGCCGAGATCGAGCAACTTTCCCTTCGGGTAGGCACCGTCGGTCGGGTCGAAGGTGAGGGTGGTCGTGGTCCCGGTGACGCGGTCGTACTTGTTGAGGGTCGTGGAGTAGCCGAGCCGCTGGGTCCCGAACCAGACCACCCAGCGGTCGGCGATGGGCTCGCGCACGGAGCCGCCTACGCCCGGGTCACCGAAGAAGTACTGCCCGGTGGTGGCCTCGCTGGCACCCACGAGGATGCGCTGCGGGTAGCCGATGGCGGGGTCCATCTCCTCGATCGTGGAGGGGACGCAGGGATCGAGCGCCCCGAACAGGCAGTCGCTCTCGTCGCCGCCGTTCGCGAAGAGGCGGCGCGACAGGAGGGACATGTTCGCGCCCCGGAAGCCCTTGAAGTCGGTGTACCAGCCGCCCAGGGCGGCCTGCTGGTCCAGTGTCCCACTTCGCGTGAACGTGAAGATGCGCGGCGGCGAGTCGGGGACCAGCGGGTCGGTGGAGCCGTGGAGGCCGGAGTAGAGGGCGATGGAGTTCCCGAAGGTGTCGAGCGGGAGCAGGCCGCCGGGCCTGTAGGCCCGGTGCTGCACCTCCCAGAAGAGGCTCGAACCCAGTTCCGTGCCAGCCCGGTAGAAGTACATCTGGCCGCCCGATCCGGGTCCCGAGGTGGTCCAGCGAACGCCCGACGGGTACAGGCCGACGCCGTACGAGTCCCAGTAGATCTGCCGCCCCATGAAGAGGAGGGGGTCGACGAATCCCTGGCCCGGCTTGACCGGATTTTCGTAGCCGAGCGCGTAGGTCCAGGGCTTCGAGAGGTCGGCCGCGTCGGTGGGGCGCAGCGCGAACATCCGCCCGTAGATCTTGTCGTGGGGCTTGCCGTCGAAGACCCACGGATTGCAATTGCCGGGCTCGTTGGGCGGGTTCGTGGGCAGGACCTCGTAGTTCTCCCCGTTTCGCGCCATGAAGACCGCGTCGTTGCCCGACCCATCCTTGCCCCAGACCATCTCGGACTGACCGCTCCGATTGGACACCCGGATCGACTTGCAATAGCTCCCCTGCCCCACCTCGTAGTCGAAGAAGCTGTAGACCATGGTGTCGGCGAGGTAGTTCGCGCTGGCGGGGTCGATGTTCACGTACACGAGCGCCCCCTCCAGGATCACGCCGCCGTCGGTCGAGAGGAGGAGCAGACCTTTGCCATCCGGGGTCAGGAGCGGCCTGCGGTAGAAGCCGGTGAGCTTCTCGAACGCGAACTTGTCGCCGGCGAGGCCCGCCTGCGCGGGATAGGTGCGGCCGGAGAGGGTCTTCAGGAGGACGAGGGCGTCGGTGACCGGGTCGAAGCTCACGAGCACGCCCGTCTCCCACGCCCCGCCGCCGTTCAGCACGCCGTAGAACTTGTCGTCGGCGTCGTTCCAGACGAGCCCCTGGCCGTCCAGCGCCGGCTCGAGGGCGCCGATGTAGGGGCGGCCCGCGAAGCCGTGGACGGTCGAGGCGGTCCCGGTGAGCGCGAGGGGGAACTCGGTGATCTCGCCGAGCATCCCGGCTCCGCCCGTGGCGCTCGTGAAGAGGAGCGAGGCCGCGGGGATGGTGACCGTTGCCGAATGGGTCACCGACCCGGCTGCGTTGGTCGCGGTCATCGTGTAGGTCGTCGTGGCCATGGGACTGACCGCCACGCTCGTACCGGTGACCGTGCCCACGCCCTGGTCGATCGAGAGCGTCGTCGCCCCGCCCACGACCCAGGCCAGGGTGGAAGAGGCTCCGCGGACGATGGTCGAAGGCGTCGCGGTGAACGACGTGAACGCCGGCAACGGGGCGGTGCTCACCGCGACCGTCACCGAGTGGGACACGGATCCGGCCGCGTTGGTCGCGGTCATCGTGTAGACCGTGGTCGCGGCCGGCGTGACGACCACGCTCGTTCCGGTGACGACCCCCACCCCGTTGTCGATCGTCATCGACGTCGCGCCGGAGACGACCCACGCCAGGGTGGACGGCTGTCCCGGGGCGACGTGCGAGGGCGACGCCGTGAAGGAGGTGAACACCGGGAGCGGATCGGTGGTCACGGTGACCGTCGCCGTCGCCGTCACGGATCCGTTGGCGTTGGTCGCGGTGAGCGTGTAGGTGGTCGTCGCCGCCGGCGTGACCGCCACGCTCGTCCCGGTGACGGTCCCCACTCCGTTGTCGATCGAGAACGACGTCGCCCCGGACGCCGACCACGAGAGCGAGGCCGTCCCGCCAGGCGCCACGTGCGTCGGGGACGCCACGAACGACGCGATCACGGGGCGCGGCGGAGCCGGCGCCACGATGACCGAGGTCACGATGGTCACGGATCCGACGTCGTTGGTCGCGGTCAGCGCGTAGACCGTCGTCACCGTCGGGCTGACCGTGACGCTGCTCCCCGTGACCGCGCCCACGCCGTGGTCGATGGAGAGGCTCGTCGCTCCCGACACGGACCACTCCAGGGTGGTGGCCTGTCCCGCCACGATGCTCGAGGGCGTCGCCTGGAAGGAGCTGACGATGGGCCGTGGAGCCGACGTCCCTCCGCTGCTGCAGGCCGCCAGGGCGAGCGCGGCGAGACAGGCCATGGAGGATGGACGGTCGACGGCGTGGAAGAAGCGATTCATTGGGTGCTCCCCGATCGCGAGCGACGATGGGACGGCCTCTCCCCCCGGACGAGGGGAAGCATGGCCCTCGTCTCGGAGATCCCTCAAGCCGCTGACCGGCAGTGCGGGTGGCTATTCGGGGGCCAACGACACGCCCCGGGAGGGATCGGCCCCGCGCGGGGCGCCTCGTCGGACCGCGACCCGGACTCCGGGTCGAACTAGAACTCGGAGCGAAGGACCGCGCCCTTCGACGCGTTCTCCACCATGGCGGCGTAGCGCCGCAGCCACTTCGAGCGGACCTCCTTGCGGCGCGGCTTGAAGCGGGAGCGCCGCAGGGCGAGCTCCTCGTCGCCGAGCGCCACCTCGAGCCTGCGGTGGTCGACGTCGACGGTGATCTCGTCGCCGTCGCGCACCATCCCGATGACGCCGCCCTCGGCCGCCTCCGGCGAGACGTGTCCCACGCAGACCCCGCGCGTGGCCCCGGAGAATCGCCCGTCGGTGACGAGCGCCACCTTGTCGCCCAGGCCCATTCCCATGATGAGGCTGGTGGGCGAGAGCATCTCCTGCATGCCCGGGCCGCCCTTCGGCCCCTCGTAGCGGATGACCACCACGTGGCCGGCGTGGACCTTGCCGCCCATGATCCCGGCGATGGCCTCCTCCTGGGAGTCGAAGCAGATGGCCTTCCCGGTCATCCGGCGCAGGTGCGGCTCGATGCCGGCCGCCTTCACCACCGCCCCCTCCGTGGCCAGGTTGCCGTGCAGGACGGCGATGCCTCCGACGCTGGAGTACGGGTCGTCGATGGATCGGATGACCCGCCGATCGCTGGCCTCGGCCCCCTGGATCCGATCGCCGATGGTCTCCCCGGTGACCGTGAGTGCGCGCCGGCGCACCACGTCGCCGCGCTTCCCGATCTCGTGCAGCACCGCGCCGACGCCGCCCGCGTTGCCCACGTCCTCCATGTGGACGGTGGAGAGCGACGGGGCGATCTTGGCCACGTGCGCCACCTGGCGGGCCACCCGGTCGATGGCCGCGAGGTCGAACGGCACGCCGGCCTCGGCGGCGATGGCCAGCATGTGGAGGACCGTGTTGGAGCTGCCCCCCATGGCCATGTCGACGACCATGGCGTTCCAGATGGCGTCCTCGTTCACGATGCGCCGGATGCGGAAGCGCTCGTCGCCCGCGATCTCGACGGCGCGGCGGGCCGCCCGGCGCACCAGCGCCTCGCGCTCGGGGGAGAGCGCCAGCGCCGTGCCGTTGCCGGGCAGCGCCACCCCCATGGCCTCGCAGAGGACGTTCATGGAATTGGCCGTGAACATCCCCGAGCAGGAGCCGGCCCCGGGGCAGGCGTTGCACTCGATCTCGAGCAGCTCGGCGTCGGTGATCTGCCCGCGGGCCCGCTTGCCCACCGCCTCGAAGGCGGTGGAGAGATCGATGTGGGTGCCGTCGGCGAGCTTGCCGGCCTTCATGGCGCCGCCGGAGACGAAGACGGTGGGGACGTCGACCCGCAGCGCGCCCATGAGCATGCCCGGGACGATCTTGTCGCAGTTGGGCAGGCACACCATGGCGTCGAGCGAGTGGGCGTTCATCATCGTCTCGACCGAGTCGGCGATGAGCTCGCGGGAGGGCAGGCTGTAGAGCATGCCCTCGTGGCCCATGGCGATGCCGTCGTCGACGCCGATGGTGTGGAACTCGAAGGGCACGCCCCCGGCCCGGCGGATCTCGTCCTTCACGATCTGCCCGTAGGCGGAGAGGTGGACGTGGCCGGGGATGATGTCGATCTGGCTGTTGCAGACCCCGATGAAGGGCTTGTCGAAGTCCGCGTCGACGAGGCCGGTGGCGCGGAGCAGGCTGCGGTGGGGTGCCCGCTCGTACCCCTTCTTGATGACGTCGCTTCTCATGGTCCAGAGAGGGAATAGTCGAGAAGGGGTGGAAGTCAACCGCCGTGCTAGGCTCCCCGCCCGTGGTGCGCTCCCTCGCCATCGTCGACCGCTTCGCCCCGGAGGGTCGAGCGCTGCGGGCCCACCTCGACGCCCGCCTGGCCGACCCGCGCGTCGCCTCCCCCGACCGGTTCGTCTGGGACTTCTGGCACGTCCCGGGCCAGTACACGGCGCTGCGCACACCGGCCTGGACCTTCTTCCCCCGGGAGGTATACGAACGCTTCCACTCGCGCCTCGTCTGGTGGGGACGACGCACCCTGGGGTGCCACGACGTCTCCCCGCCGTGGCTCTCGGTCTACGTGGACGGTTGCGGGCAGGAGCTCCACGGCGACCTGCCGCACGGCCCCTTCGCCTTCGTCTACTCGCTCACGCGCTGGAAGGGGCGCGCCTTTCGCGGGGGCGAGACCGAGATCCTGCGCGACGAGGTGCTCGACTGGTGGGGCAGGTTCCGCTCCACGCGCCGCGCCGAGCGACCCGAGCTGACCCGGCTCGTCGAGCCCCGCTTCGACCGGCTGGTGGCGTTCGACCCCCGCCTCCCCCACGCCGTGCGC
>JBAVCR010000608.1:0-1960 GCA_049586815.1 Anaeromyxobacteraceae bacterium | reverse complement strand
GGGGAACGCCGGGCCTGCGCGCCACGGCGATCCGGAGCCCGTTCCCGAGCGTCGCCTCGCGAAGGTCGGGGAGGACGACCGTGCTCACGGGGCCCTTCCCGGCTCGAGCCAGACCACGTTTCGCCGGGCCGGATCGAGCCACTCGCGGGCCGCCCTCCGGACGTCGGCGCGAGTCACCGCCTGGTAGCGCTCCCCGCTCCGCCCCGCCTCGCGCCAGTCGCCGAGCAGCGCCTCGGCCTGCCCGAGCGCGTGGGCGACGCCGTTCCGGGTGGCGAGCTCGTGGAGGGTGCTGCTGCGGAGCAGCGCCCGCGCCCGGGCGAGCTCCCGCTCCGTCACCCCCGCGGCGGCCACGCGGTCGAGCTCCCTCCAGACCGCCTCCTCCGCCTTCCGCGGCGCCGCCCCCGGGGCGAGCTCGAGGGACAGCATGAAGACGCCGGGATCCGCCCTCCAGCTCCAGCCGATCCCGACCGACACGGCGAGCTCCAGCTCCTCGACGATCCTGCGCCGCAGCCGCGACCCCTCCCCCATGGAGAGGCAGGCCTGCAGCACGTCGAGGACGGAGGTGTCGCGCTCCCGCGCCGCCGGCCCCCGGAACCCGGCCAGCATGGCCGGCGCGTTCGCCGGGAACCGGATGGTGGCGCGGCGCTCCCCGCGCTGCGGCGGCTCGCCTCCCACCGCGGGTGGCACGGCCGGCCCCGACGGGATGGCGCCGTAGGCCGCCTCCACCCGGCGGAAGAGGTCGTCGGGGTCGACGTCGCCGCAGACGTAGATCGACGCGTTCCCGGGGGCATAGTAGGTCCGGAAGAAGGCGAGGCAGTCGTCCCTCCCGATCCGGGCGATGTCGTCCATCCAGCCGATCACCGGCCAGCGGTACGGGTGGGCCTGGTAGACGAGGGACTCGAGCTGTTCCTCGAGCAGCCCGAAGTGCGAGTTCTCGGTGCGGAGGCGCCGTTCCTCCATCACCACCGACCGCTCCTGCTCGAGCGCCTCGTCGGTGATCCGCAGCCCCCGCATGCGGTCCGACTCCAGGTCGATCACCACCGGGAGGGCCTCGCTCGCGAAGTCTTCGTGGTAGGCGGTGACGTCGTTCGACGTGTAGGCGTTCGAGGCGCCCCCGTGCGACTCCAGGATGCGGTCGAACTCCTTCGGCCCGAAACGCTCCGAGCCGTTGAACATCATGTGCTCGAAGAGGTGGCTGATGCCGGTGATCCCGGGGCGCTCGTTGCGCGACCCGACCCCGAAGAAGGTGTAGTAGCTCACCGCCGGGACGAGCCTGTCGGGCAGCACCCGGAGGCGAAGGCCGTTCGCCAGGGTGTGGCAGACGACGCTCCGGAGATCGAGCGGGGGGGGGGCGGGATGGGCGGGCACGGGGCTCCTCCCGGCTTCGATAACGCTCAGAGCGGCCGCCCGCACCAGCGGCACCGCCCGCCCTGCTTGCGAAGCGGCAGGCCGCAGCCCAGGCAGCGCGGGGGGGGCTTGCGGAGCGGGCCCGGGGTCGTCCGGCCGTCGCCGGGAGGCGGTCGCCCCTCCTCCACGCGGGCGAGCCGCTCCTCGAGGGCGGAGAGCCTCTCGGCGAGCTCCCCGACGGTGGGCCGGGAGACCCTGCGGCGGGGCGCACGGGCCGGGGGGCGCGGGTTGGGCGGCACCCGGCGAGCGTGCCACAGCCTCGGCGGTCCGCAAGGATCCTTCGCCCCCGCCCCCCGTCGTGTTATCTCGGCGGAGGATGGCTGGAAGCGACGACCAGGCCCGGAACGGACCCCTCCCCGCCCACGGCGCGGCCTATCTCGACCCGGTGGTCCGGGCGCTCGTCGACGGTCCGCGGACCGGAGGGAAGGACGTCCCGACCTCCCGGCAGGTGTTCGTCAACCGGAACCTCCGACTCGACAAGATCGAGGTCGTCGGGTTCGACATGGACTACACGCTCGCCATCTACGAGCTCCTCCACCTCGAGCACCTGGCC
>JBAVCR010000607.1:0-13126 GCA_049586815.1 Anaeromyxobacteraceae bacterium | reverse complement strand
GAGGAAGTGGTCCTCGGCCACGTGGAGCCCCTGCCGGTCGAGGCACTCCCCGGCGAGCCCCGGCCCGCCCACCTCGGAGAGGCCGTAGTTGTCGGTGGCGACGATCTTCAGCTTGGCCTGGAGCTCGGCCCGCATCGACTCCGACCAGGGCTCGGCGCCGAAGAGGCCGAAGCGGAGCGAGAGGGAGCCGGGAGCGATGCCGGCGTCGGTCGCGGCGTCGGCCAGCGTGAGCGCGTGGCTCGGCGTGCAGACGAGCGCGGTGCTCCTGTAGTCCTTGAGGATGCCCACCTGTCGCCGCGCGCTCGCCGACGAGACCGGGATGACGGACGCGCCCATCCGCTCGGCGCCCTGGTGGAACCCGAAGGCGCCGGTGAAGAGGCCGTAGTCGAAGGCCACCTGCACGACGTCGTCCTTGCCCACCCCGCCGGCGGCGAGGACGCGGGCCACCAGGTCGGACCAGTTCTTCAGGTCGTTGCGGGTGTAGCCCACCGCGGTGGCGAGCCCGGTCGTCCCCGAGGAGGCGTGCACGCGCACCACCTCGCGGAGCGGCACCGCGAAGAGGCCGTAGGGGTGGTTGTCGCGCAGGTCGTGCTTCGTGGTGAAGGGGAGCCGGCGCAGGTCGTCGAGCGAGCGCAGCCCGTCGGCCTCGAACCCCGCCTCGGCGAGGCGCCGCTGGTAGAAGGGCACGTTGCGCTGCACCCGGTTCAGGGTGGCCTCGAGCCGCTCCAGCTGCAGCTGCCCGATCTCCTCGCGGTCCATCTGCTCGCGGTCCGGCTGCCAGGTCATGGAATCACCTCGCTCCCCAGGTAGGCGCGCTGCACGTCGCGGTTCAAGAGCAGCTCCTCGCTCGTCCCTTCCAGCACCACCCGCCCGTTCTCGAGCACGTACCCTCGCCGGGCCACGCGCAGCGCGCTGCGGGCGTTCTGCTCCACGAGCAGCACCGTGGTGCCGCCGGCGGCGATCCGCTCCACGGTCTGGAGGATGTCCTTCACCACGAGCGGCGCGAGCCCCATGGACGGCTCGTCGAGCATCACCAGCGCCGGGCGGGCCATGAGGGCGCGGCCGATGGCGAGCATCTGCTGCTCGCCGCCGGAGAGGGTGCCGGCGAGCTGCCGCTCCCGCTCCTGGAGGCGCGGGAAGAGCCGGTAGATCCACTCGAGGTCCGCCTCCACCTCGCGCCGCTGGCCGCGGCGCACCCGCACCGAGCCGCCGATGAGCAGGTTCTCGCGCACCGGCAGGGTGGCGAAGACCTGCCGCCCCTCCGGCACGAGCGAGCACCCCCGGGCCACGATCCGCTCCGGGCGCTCGCCGCGGATGGCCGCGCCCCGGAAGAGCACCTCGCCGCCGCGGGCCGGGGTGAGCCCGGCGATGCTGCGGAGCAGCGTGGTCTTCCCCGCGCCGTTCGCGCCGATGATGGTGGCGATCTCCCCCGGGTTCACGTGCAGGGAGACGCGGCGAAGCGCCGCCACGGGGCCGTAGGAGACGTCGAGGTTGCGGACGCGGAGCATCAGCCGACCCTCACTCGTCGTCCCCGAGGTAGACCCGGACGACCTCCGGGTTGCGCTGCACCGAGCGCGGATCGGCGTCGGCGATCTTCTGGCCGAAGCAGAGCACGGCCACCTCGTCGGAGATGCGCATGACGAGAGACATGTCGTGCTCGACGAGGAGCACCGTCACGCCCCGCTCGCGGATGCGCAGCACCTGGTCGGCCAGCTCGGCGGTCTCCTTCATGTTGAGGCCGGCGGCCGGCTCGTCGAGGAGGAGCAGACGGGGCTCGGCGCAGAGCGCCCGGGCGAGCTCCACCGCCCGCTGCTGGCCGTAGGCGAGGCTGCCGGCCGGGGAGGCGGCGAGCCCCTCCACGCCGAGGAAGCGCATCTCGGCGCGGGCCCGCTCCTCGATCTCCCGCTCCTCCCGCCGGGCCCGGGGCGGGGAGAACATGCCGGCGAGCAGGCCGGCGCGGCTGCGCACGTGGCGCCCGACCATGACGTTCTCGAGCGCCGTCATGTGGCCGAACAGCTTCAAATTTTGGAAGGTGCGGGAGACGCCCAGCGCGGCCACCTCGTGCGGCGGGAGCCCGTGCACGTCCCGCCCGTCGAGGCGCACCGAGCCCTCGTCGGGGGCGCGGAAGCCGGAGAGCAGGTCGAAGAGGGTGGTCTTGCCGGCGCCGTTCGGGCCGATGACCGCCTTCACCGCCCCCTCGCGGACGCGGAACGACACGTCCTTCACGGCCTGGACGCCGCCGAAGCGCTTCGAGAGCCCGCTCACCTCGAGGAGGTTCACGCGCCCTCCTCTCCCGCCCCGGGGGCGCGGCGGCGCAGCCGGCCGAGGAGGCCGCCCAGGCGCACCTGCAGGATGCCGTCGGGGGCGAAGAGCATGACGAGGAGCAGGATGCCGCCGAAGACGGCGTCGTCGTGGGCGCCGAAGACGCCGCGCAGCGAGAGGAACTCGAGGAGCGCGGTGGCGGAGAGCGCCCCCCAGAGGCTGCCCATCCCGCCCACCGCCACCATGGCCACCGCCCGCACCGACTTCATGACCGAGGCTTCCGACGGGCCGATCCCGCCCACGTAGTGGGTGAGCAGCACACCCGCCGTCGCCGCCATGGCCGCGGCGAGGACGAAGACCCGCACCTTGAGCCGGGCCGCGTCCACGCCCATGGCGCGGGCAGCGTCCTCGGCGCCGTGGATGGCCCGGAGCGCGCGCCCGGTCCGGGAGCCGACCAGGTTGCCGAGGAGCAGCATGGCGACCGCCACGAGCCCCCAGGCGAGCAGGTAGTTCTGCGGGCGGTCGGCCGCGCCCCCGCCGATGCGGACGCCGGGCAGGATGGGGAAGGGCGGCACGCCGGTGATGCCGTCGGCGGCGCCGAGCCGCTGCGTCCCCACCACCACCGCCGAGACGATGGTGCCGAAGGCGAGGGTGGCCATGGCGAGGTAGTGGCCGCGCAGCCGGAGCACGGGCACCCCGACGCCCCAGGCCACGAGCGCCGCCAGCGACACGCCGCAGACGAGCCCGACCCACGGGTTCACGCCGAGGACGGTCCCGCCGTAGAGGTCGACGCGGGAGGTGACGAGCCCGACCTTCCCGGCCAGCCCCACGAGCGCGTCCGCCCTGGCGGGCGTGAGGTCGAGAGTGGAGAGGAAGGCGGCCGTGTACCCGCCGATGGCGAAGAAGCCGGCCTGCCCCAGCGAGATCTGGCCGGCGTAGCCCATGAGGAGCGAGAGCCCCACCACCGTGAGCGCGTAGTAGGCGGTCATGGTGAGCTGGGTGAGGTAGAAGCCCTTCCCGGCCGCCTGGACGGCGAGCTGCACCGCCACCACCAGGACGGCGAGCAGGGCCACGCGGGCCGTCCCGGGGAGGCGCACCCGCATCGCTAGAAGTCCCGGAGCCGCGCCGCCTCGCGGCTCGAGAAGAGCCCCGACGGCCGGACCACCAGCACGGCGAGGAGCAGGGTGAGGGTGACCACGTCCTTGTAGGCGGCGGGCAGCACCGAGACCGCGAACGACTCGACCACGCCGAGGGCCAGCCCGGCCGCCACCGCGCCGCCCGAGTTCCCGAGCCCGCCCAGGATGGCCACGGTGAAGCCCTTGATGGCGAGAGGCCCGCCGGCGGCGTACGAGGTGTAGGTGATGGGCGAGACCACCGCGCCGGCCAGCGCGCCGATGGCGGCGGCCAGCGCGAAGGAGAGGGTGACGAGCCGCCGTACCGGCACGCCGCAGAGGGCGGCCGCGTCCTTGTTGGCGGCGCAGGCCTGCATCTCCCAGCCGAGGAGCGTGCGCCGGTAGAACCACTCGAGCGCAGCAACGATGAGCCCCACCGTGCCGAGCACCCAGAACACCTGGGGCGAGATGCGCGCGCCGAGCACGGCCACCGAGGAGACCTCGTCGCCGGTGAAGTAGGGCAGCGAGCGGACCCCCTCGCCCCAGAGGAAGAGCGCCCCCTCGCGGAGCAGGATGGAGGCGCCGATGGTGATGACCACCATGCGCAGCACGGAGGGCTTCCAGAGCCAGCGGAGGAGTGCCACCTCGAGGAGCGCGCCCACCGCGGAGGTGGCGAGCACCGCGCCGGCGATGGCGGCGGGGAGCGGCAGCGACCGGGAGAGCTGCACGGCGATCATGCCGCCCAGCATGACGAACTCGCCCTGGGCGAAGTTGATGATGCCGGTGGCGCTGTAGACGATGTTGAAGCCGATGGCCACGACCGCGTAGATCGCGCCGTAGGTGAGGCCGGCGACGAGGTACTGGAGGACGAGGTCGAGGGACATGGGTCGGCCGCTCCCGACGGGCGGGAGCCGGGGCGCCTCTCAGTTTCCGAGCGGGACGAAGCGCCCGTTCCTCACCGTGACGAGCTCGAAGGCGCCGATGTCGAGGCCGTTGTGGTCCTGCGGGGTGAAGTTGAAGACCCCGGCGGTGCCCACGAAGCCCTTCATGTTCTCCACCGCCGCGCGGACCTTCGCCCGATCGGGCCCGACCTCGGTGATGGCCTTCACCAGGATGCCGAAGGCGTCCCAGGCGTGTCCGCCGAAGGTGGAGACGTCCTCGCCGTAGCGGGTCTCGTAGGCCTTCCGGTACGCCTCCACCACCGGCCTCTGGGGGTTCGAGGCGGGGAGGTCGCCGGCCACCACGATGCGGCTGGCCGGGAAGACGACCCCCTCGGCGGCGCTGCCCGCGGCCTTCACGTACTGGAGGTTCGCGAAGCCGTGGCTCTGGAAGATGGGGATGCCGAGGCCGAGCTGACGGGCGTTCTTCACCACGATGGACTGGGCCGGCTCGATGGACCAGTTGAGGAGCGCCTGCACGTTGGCCGCCTTCAGCTTGGTCACCTCGGCGGTGAGGTCGGTGGCGGCCTTGTCGTAGACCTCGTTCACCGCGAGCGTGATGCCGTACTGGGGGGCGAGCCTCTCCACCTGCTCCTTGCCGCCCTTGCCGAAGCCGGTGTTGGAGGAGAGGAAGCCGATGCGGGTGATCCCCATCTTCTTCATGCGCTGGAAGATCACCTCGACGGCGTAGGCGTCGCGCGGGGCCACCTTGAAGACGTGCGGCAGCACCGGGGTGACGATGGCCTCGGCGGCCGCCGCGGAGAGGAGCAGCGTCTTCCCCTCCTCGGCGAGCGCCTTCACCGCCATCGACTCCCCCGAGGTGGAGGGCCCGATGATGGCGAAGACCTTCTCCTCCTCGATGAGCTGCCGCGCGAAGGAGACGGCCTTCTCCGGGCTCGCCCCGGTGTCCTTGAGGACGAGCTGCACGGGGCGGCCGGCGATGCCCCCCTTGGCGTTCAGCTCCTGCACCAGCATCTCGAGCGTGCGGGCCTCCGGCGCTCCCAGGAAGGAGGCGGGGCCGGTCACGGCGAGGAGCGCCCCCACCTTGATGGGCTCGGGCGCGGCCAGGCCCGCGGCGGGGAGGAGGGCGGCGAGGACGGCGGCGACGGCGGTGGCGACGGGTCGGGTCGGACGCATGGCGCGGCTCCTCACTTGGCGAGCGGGACGAACCTGCCGTCCTTCACGGTGAGCATGACGAAGGAGTCCATGCCGAGGCCGTTGTGGTCCTGCGGGGAGAAGCGGAAGATCCCGCTCTGCCCCACGAACCCCTGCGTGTTCTCGAGGGCGGCGCGGACCCGGGCCCGGTCGAGCCCCGCCTTCTCCACCGCGGCGGCCACGAGCTGGAAGGCGTCCCAGGCGTACCCGCCGAAGCCGCTCACCTCCTCGCTCCACCGCTTCTGGTAGGCGTCGCGGTACTCCAGGAGGACCTTCCTCTGGGGATCGCCGGGAGGGAGGGCGTCGGCCACGGCGAGCTTGCCGAGCGGGAAGATGACGCCCTCGGCGGCCGGGCCGGCGGCCTTGGCGTAGGCGAGGTTCCCGAAGCCGTGGCTCTGGTAGATGGGGAGCGTCAGGCCGAGCTGGCGGATGTTCTTCACCAGGATCGACTGGGCCGGCTCGATCGACCAGTTGAGCACCGCCTGGGCGTTCGAGCCCTTCAGCTTGGTGGCCTCGGCCGTGAGATCGGTGGCGGCCTTGTCGTAGACCTCGTCGAGCACGATCTGGATGCCGTATTCCGGGGCCAGCCTCGCCACCTGCTCCTTGCCGGCCTTGCCGAAGCCGGTGTTGGAGGAGAAGAAGGCGATGCGGGTGATGCCGCGCCGCTTCATGTCCTCCAAGACGAGCGCGGCGGCGTGGCTGTCCTTCTGCGCGGTCTTGAAGACGTGGGGCGCCACCGGGTTCACGATCACCTCGGCGGCGGCGAGCGAGACGAGCGGCGTCTTCCCCTCCTCGGCGATGGCCTTCACGGCCATGGTCTCGCCCGAGGTGGAGGGGCCGATGATGGCGAAGACCTTCTCCTCGTCGATGAGCTGGCGGGCGAAGGAGACCGCCTTCTCCGGGGAGCCGCCCGTGTCCTTCACGATGAGCCGCACCTTGTGGCCGGCGATGCCGCCCCGCGCGTTGGCCTGCTCGGCGAGCATCTCGAGCGTGCGGGCCTCGGGGGCGCCCAGGAAGGCGGCGGGGCCGGTGACGGAGAGGAGCGCCCCGATCCGGAGCTCCTCGGCGGCCCCGGCGGGTCCGGCCAGTGCGGCGAGGGACAGGGCGACGAAGAGCGGACGGGCGACGCGCATGACTCCTCCGGCGAGGGAAGCGGGACCGGGCAGGATACCCGATCGGGCCCCGACTCCGCAGCAGCCTCGTGCGCCCTAGCGCCGTTCGGCCGGACGCCGGTGGTCGATGACGCGGCGCGCCTTCCCCTCGCTCCGACCCAGCGCGCTCGGGGGCACGAGCTCCACCGTCATGCGGATGCCGGTGATGGAGTGGATCTCGTGGTCGATGCGGTCGCGGAGCGCCACCATCTGGCGCATCTCGTCGGAGAACTCGCTCTTGCGGATCTCCACCTTCACCACCGCCTCGTCGAGCGTCCCCGGGCGGGCGATCTCGATGACGTAGTGGGGCGCCACCCCCTCCACGCGGAGCAGCGCCTCCTCGATCTGGGACGGGAAGACGTTCACCCCGCGCACGATGAACATGTCGTCGGAGCGCCCCACCACCCGGCTCATGCGGACGCCGGTGCGGCCGCACGGGCAGGGGGAGCGGTCGAGCGAGGCGAGGTCGCGCGTGCGGTAGCGGACGATGGGCATGGCCTCCTTGGTGAGGCTCGTGAAGACGAGCTCGCCCACCTCGCCGTCGGCGACAGGCTCGAGCGTCCACGGGTCCACGCACTCGACCACGAAGTGGTCCTCGGCCACGTGCATGCCGCGCCGCTCGCCGCACTCGCCCGAGACGCCCGGGCCGATCACCTCGGAGAGCCCGTAGTTGTTGAAGGCCTGGATGCCCAGCTCCCGCTCGATCTCGACCCGCATCTCCTCGGTCCAGGGCTCGCCGCCGAAGTGGCCGAAGGAGAGCCCCATGGCCCGGGGATCGCCCCCGTCGGCCCGGGCCACCTCGGCGATGTGGAGCGCGTAGCTCGGGGTGCAGACGAGCACGTCCGGGCGCAGGTCGCGGAGCAGCATCACCTGGCGCGGGGTGTTGCCGCCCGCCACCGGGACGATGCCGGCGCCGACCTTCTCGATGCCCTGGTGCAGCCCGAAGCCGCCGGTGAAGAGGCCGTAGCCGAAGGCCACGTGCACGAGGTGGTCGGGACGGAGGCCGCCGGCGACGAGGAAGCGGGCGCACAGGCCCGACCAGCGCTCCAGGTCACCCGCGGTGTAGGCCACGAAGGTGGGGCGCCCGGTGGTGCCGGAGGAGCCGTGGACGCGCGCGATCCGCTCGCGCGGCACGGCCATCATGCCGAGCGGGTAGTGGGCCCGGAGGTCGTCCTTGGTGGTGAAGGGGAGCCGCGAGAGCTCCTCGAGCGAGCCCAGCCGGGCCGGATCCACGCCGGCCTTCGAGAGCACCGCGTCGTAGAAGGGGGTCACGCCGGCGCAGGCGAGCGAGGTGCGCAGCCGCTCCAGCTGGAGCCGCGTGAGCCGGTCGCGGGGCAGGAGCTCCGCCGGATCCCAGATCCGGTGCGCGGCGGACGCGCCCATGGCGAGGCTCAGGCCCCCACCGCCTCGAAGGCCTCCTCGCGGGAGAGGACCCGGACCTTCTTCTCCCGGAGGAGCGCGGCGGCGCGCTCGGGGTCCTCCACGCGGAGGATGAGCACCGCCGTCTTGCCGCGGTGCCCGGCCACGAGCGGGTAGATGTACTCGATGGAGAGGTCCGTGCCCTCGAAGACCCCGAGCATGTCGGCGAGCCCCCCGGCGCGGTCGGGTACCTCCACCGCGAGCACGTCGGTGCCCTTGACCACGCAGCCGGCCTCCTCGAGCACCTTGCTGGCGCGCTCGGCGTCCTTCACGACGATCCGGAGGATCCCGAACTGCTGCGTGTCGGCGAGCGACAGGGTGAGGATGTCGATCCCCGCCGCGCCCAGCACCTGGCAGGGCAGGCGCAGGGCGCCGGGGCGGTTCTCGAGGAAGAGCGAGAGCTGGCGGAGCTTCATGTGGGTTCCTCCGGGCTTCAGATCTGCCGCTGGTCGACGACCCGCTTCGCCTTCCCCTCGCTGCGCTGGATGGTGCGCGGCCCGACCAGGGTGACGCGGGCGCGGATCCCCAGCGTGTGGTCGAGGGATTGCTCGAGCTTGTGCTGCAGGGACTCGAGGGCGCGGATCTGGTCGGAGAAGACCTCGGGGGTCACCTCCACCTTCACCTCCATCTCGTCGAGCCCCTTCTCGCGGCTGAGCACGATCTGGTAGTGCGGCAGCGTGCCCTCGACCGCGAGGAGCGCCGTCTCCACCTGGCTCGGGAAGACGTTCACGCCGCGGATGATGAACATGTCGTCGGAGCGCCGGCCGATGCGGCGGATGCGCCGGATGGAGCGGCCGCAGGCGCAGGGCTCCGGGATGATCGACGTCACGTCCCGGGTCCGGTAGCGGATCATGGGCATGGCGTCCTTGGAGAGCGTGGTGAGCACGAGCTCGCCCTCGGCGCCGTCGGGGAGCACCTCGCCCGTGGCCGGGTCGACCACCTCCGGGTAGAAGTGGTCCTCGAAGACGTGCAGGCCCGACTGGGCGAAGCACTCGATGCCCACGCCCGGGCCGATGATCTCGGAGAGCCCGTAGATGTCGTAGGCCTTCACCCCGGTGTCGGCCTCGATGCGCCTCCGCATGGCCTCGCTCCAGGGCTCGGCCCCGAAGATGCCGGCGCGCAGCCGGGAGAAGTCGGCCCCGAGCTCGCGGGCCCGCTCCGCCAGGTGCAGGAAGTAGCTGGGGGTGCAGCAGATGGCGGTCACGCCGAAGTCCTGCAGGACCATGATCTGCCGGTCGGTGTTGCCGCCGGAGATGGGGATGACGGTGGCGCCGAGGGCCTCGGCCCCGTAGTGGGCTCCCAGGCCGCCGGTGAAGAGCCCGTAGCCGTAGGCGTTCTGCACCACGTCGCCGCGGTGCAGGCCGCAGGCGGCGAAGCTGCGCACCATCACCTCGGTCCAGACGTCGAGGTCGGCCTGGGTGTAGGCCACCACGGTGGGCTTGCCGGTGGTGCCGGAGGAGGCGTGCAGTCGCACGATCTCCTCCATGGGGCTCGCGAAGAGGCCGAACGGGTAGGTGTCCCGGAGGTCGGTCTTCAGCGTGAAGGGGAAGCGTCCCAGGTCCTCGGGGGTGCGCAGGTCGCGCGGGGCGACCTGCCGCTCCTGGCAGCGGGTGCGGAAGAGCGGCACCCGGTCGTAGGCGCGGCGCAAGATGCGCTGCAGCCGCTCGAGCTGCAGGCCGCGCAGCTGCTCGGCCGGGACGTAGTCGGGAGCGCTCGCCGGGTGGAAGCGCGGGGAGAGGTCAGGGCTGGGCATGGGATCCCTTTCCGGCCGCGCGGGCCCGCTCCGCGTCCCGTCCGGCCTGGAAGGCCTCCAGGTTCACGGCGAGGAGCCGCTCGGGCAGCGCCGAGGCGATGGCCGCCTTCCAGTGCTCGTCGGCGAGGTCGAGGTGCACCGAGAGGGCGCCGAGGAGCGCGACGTTGAGGCTCCGCTTGTTGCGGAGGCCCGACTCGGGAACGAGGTCGGGCGGGAAGAGCACGCCCTCCCTGCGCAGGTGCTGGACGTTGTTCTCCACCTGGGTCGGCGCGAGGACCACGAGGAAGTCGGCCTGGCCCTCCGGGATCATCGGCGACAGTACCTCGGGGCCGAAGCGCACGTCGGAGGTGACCGACCCGCCCCGCTGGCTCATCCCGTGGATCTCGGCCTTCTTCACGTCGTGGCCGGCGCGGAAGGCGGCGTCGGCGAGGACGTCGGAGGCCTTGATGACGCCCTGGCCACCCAGCCCGGCGAAGACGACGTTCACGACACCCCTAGACGGCATCGTCGCTCCCGCACGCCGAGCAGCCGGGCGAGGCGGCCGCGGCCTCCTTCTCGGAGTTCAGCTTCTCGTAGTGCCGGATGTCGGCGGCGGCGAGGATGCAGGGGCGGCGCGCCACGATGACCGAGAGGTCGTTGGAGGCGAGGCGCGACTTCAGCAGCTCCTCGAAGCCCTTCGGGTCCTTCACCGGGTCGACCACGTCGACGTGGCGGATGCCGGCCGCGCGCGCCATGCCCTCGATGGAGACGTGGCCGGTGGCGTCGTGCGCCATGGTGCGCCCCGTCCCCGGGTGCTCCTGCTGCCCGGTCATGGCGGTGGTGCCGTTGTCGAGCACGATGAGCACGTGGCCGGTGGCGGGCGGGTTGTAGACCATCTCCACGACGCCGTTCAGGCCGGAGTGGATGAAGGTGGAGTCGCCGATGATGGAGACCACCTTGCGGGCCTGCTCCTCCGGGAGCACGTGGCGGAGACCGAGCCCCACGCCCACCGACGCGCCCATGGCCACGCAGGTGTCCATGGCCTGGTAGGGCTCCATGACACCCAGCGTGTAGCAACCGATGTCGCCGGCCACGATGCAGCCCATGCGCTGCAGGGTCCCGTAGACCGGGTGGTACGGGCAGGCCTCGCAGAGCTCCGGGGGCTTGGCCTTGGCGGGAGGCGGCTCGGGCGACTCGTCCTTCTCGAGGATGCGGCGCACCCGCTCCACCGAGAGCTCGCCGAAGCGGAAGCGCTCGTCCTTCCCCTCGACCGCGACGCCGGCCGCGCGCAGCGCGTCCTCGACGACCGGGTCGCCCTCCTCGACCACCACGCAGCGCTCCACCCGCGCGGCGAAGGCGCGCAGCGCCTCCACGGGCAGCGGGTACACCACGCCGAGCTTGAAGACGCTCGCCTCGGGGGCGGCCTCGCGCACGTGCTGGAAGGAGATGCCGTTCGTCACCACGCCGAGCGCCGGGCTCGCGTCGACGACGCGATTGAGCGGCGTGGTCTCGCACCAGGCCTGGATCTCCTGGAGCTTCTGGCGGAGCTTCCTGTGGGCCGGGCGGGCGAAGGCCGGCACCATGACCCGCCCGCGGATGTCGCGCACGAAGCCGGGCGGGGGTGCGGGCGGCAGCGGGCTCTCGCGGCGGCGCACCACCGACTTCGAGTGGCAGACGCGGGTGGTCATGCGGAGGATCACCGGGATCTTCCAGCGCGCGGAGAGCTCGAAGGCGGCCAGCGTGAAGTCGTAGGCCTCCTGCGACGAGGCCGGCTCGAGCATGGGGACGCCCGCCGCGACCGCATAGCGCCGGTTGTCCTGCTCGTTCTGGGAGGAGGCCATGCCCGGGTCGTCGGCCGAGACCAGCACGAGCGCGCCGTCGACGCCGGTGTAGGCGGCGGTGAAGAGCGGGTCGGCGGCCACGTTCACGCCGACGTGCTTCATGGTGACGAGCACCCGGGCGCCGGCGTAGGCCGCGCCGAGCCCGACCTCGAGGGCCACCTTCTCGTTCGGCGCCCACTGCGCCCGGCCGCCCAGCGCCGAGAAGGCCTCCAGGATCTCCGTGGACGGGGTGCCCGGGTAACCCGTGCCGAGCGCCACCCCGCCGTCCAGCGCGGCCATGGCGACCGCCTCGTCGCCGCTCCACAGCCCGCGCACGGGCGCCTTCGTCGCTACGGTCTCCACGATCGGTCGAGCCTCTTCTCGGAAATGGGTCGGCGATTCTCCCTTTTCGGGGCATCCCGGGCAAGGGCTGGCGGGGAGGGTGCCGGTCGTGGGAAACCCCCGCCCGGTGGATCCGGTCCATACCCTCGACGAGCTCGTCTTCCGGGCCCGGGCGCTCGGCCCGCGAGTGGTCGCGGTGCCGGCGGCCGAGAGCGACACCGCGCTCGCCGCGGTGGTGGCGGCGCGGCGCCGCGGGATCGCCCGCGGGCTCCTCCTCGGCGACCGGGAGGGGCTCGTCGACCGGCTCTGGAAGCTGGAGGAGGACCCGGCCCACCACGAGATCGTCCACCAGCCCGACGACCGGGCCGCGGCGGCGCTGGCGGTGGAGCGGGTCCGCGCCGGCGAGGCCACCATGCTGCTGAAGGGGAGGCTGCCCACCTCCGACCTGCTCCGCGCCGTGCTCGACCGCGATCACGGTCTCCGCACCGGGCGCATCCTCTCCGACGTGATGGTCAGCGAGCACCCCACCGCCCCGCCCCGGCGCCTCGTCGGGATCACCGACGGCGGCGTGAACGTGGCGCCTCGGCTCGCCGAGAAGCGGGCCATCCTGGAGAACGCCGTGCGGGTCTTCCACCGGCTCGGCTTCCCGAAGCCGGTGGTGGCCGTGCTCTGCGCGGTGGAGACGCCGTCCCCGGCCATGCCCCACACCCAGGACGCCCGCGCGCTCGTCGAGCTGGCCGAGCGCGGGGAGATCGGCGGGTGCCACGTGGTCGGACCCCTCGCGCTCGACAACGCGCTGCTCCCCTGGGCCGCCAGGGCGAAGGGCATCGAGCACCCGCTGGCCGGCCGGGCCGACCTCCTGCTCGTCCCCACCATCGAGGCCGGCAACATCCTCGGCAAGGCCTTCTCCTGGCTGGCCGGGAAGCCGGTGGCCCACGTCATCGAGGGGGCCCGGGCGCCGGTGCTCATCCCCTCCCGCGTGGAGCGCGCCGACGACAAGCTCCTCTCCATCGCGCTCGGCGCGCTCTCGGCGGAGGGCGGCGAGTGAGCGGCCCGGCACCCCTTCTCCTCGTGGTGAACCCGGGGACGGGCTCCACCAAGATCGCCCTCTACCGCGGGGCCGAGGAGGCGGCCGCCGAGACCCTGCGCCACCCGCCGGAGGCCATCGCCTCCCCGCGCATGGCCGACCAGATGC
>JBAVCR010000606.1:0-8936 GCA_049586815.1 Anaeromyxobacteraceae bacterium | reverse complement strand
GCCATGGCCGTCTGCGTCCACGACGAGGACGGGTCGGTCGCGGCCGAGGCGGCGCTCGCGCTCGCGGCAGCCCGCGGCACCCCCGGGCTCGGCCCCGTCGTCGCCGAGCTGCGCCGCTCCCTCACCTCGGGACGGGCGGTCAAGGCGGCCCGTGCGGCCCGCGCGCTGGCGCGGCTCGCCGACGCCGACGCGGTGCCGCTCCTCATCCAGCTCCTCGACGCGGGCGGCGAGCTTCCCGCCGTCGCCGCGGAGGCCCTCACCGCCATCACCCTGCAGCGCCTCGGCCCCGACTCGAACCCCTGGATCGCCTGGTGGCGCGAGTGGCGCGCCGCTCCGCGGTCCAGCTGGCTCTTCCAGGCCCTCACCGGCCCGGACGCGGCCCTGCGCCGCGCCGCCGCCGCCGAGCTCCGCCGGGCCGGGGAGCCGCCCGAGCCCTACGATGCCGAAGCGCCGGACCCGGAGCGGGAGAAGTCGGCCCGTGCCTGGGCGCGCTGGTGGCGGGAGGAGGGGCTCGCTCTCTAGGGTCGCTCCCGCTATCCTCGTCTCCCCATGTCGAATCCCGTCGATCCCGATCCGCGCCGTGCGCTGCTCGACTCGATGAACCAAGCTGCCGAGCGCGGCGGCGGCGAGGAGCGCGTCGCCCGCCAGCACGAGTCGGGGAAGCTCACCGCCCGGGAGCGCATCGACCTCTTCCTCGACCCCGGCAGCTTCGTCGAGGTCGACCGGTTCAAGACCCACCGCAACGCCGACTTCGGCATGGACCGCCAGAAGATCCCCGGCGACGGCGTGGTGGTCGGGCACGGCCGGGTCGAGGGGCGGCAGGTCGTCGTCTTCGCCCAGGATTTCACCGTCTTCGGCGGCTCGGTCTCCCGCGCCTACGCCGAGAAGATCTGCAAGGTGATGGACCTCGCCCTCGAGGTGGGCTGCCCGGTGGTCGGCCTCCACGACTCGGGAGGCGCCCGCATCCAGGAGGGGGTGGAGGCCCTCGCCGGCTACGCCGACGTCTTCCTGCGCAACACGCTCGCCTCGGGCGTCATCCCGCAGATCTCCGTCATCCTCGGCCCCTGCGCCGGCGGGGCCGCCTTCGGCCCGGCCATCACCGACTTCGTCTTCATGGTGAAGGGCGCCTCCTCCATGTTCCTGAACGGGCCCGAGGCGGTCCGCGCCGTGACGCTCGAGGAGGTCACGAAGGAGGAGCTGGGCGGCGCCCGCGCCCACGCCACCCGCTCCGGCGTGGCCCACTTCGCCTACGACACCGAGGAGGCCACGCTGAAGGCGGTGCGGGAGCTCCTCTCCTTCCTGCCCCAGAACGCGGCCGACGATCCGCCGGCGCTGCCCTGCACCGACGACGCGGGGAGGCGGGAGGCGGCGCTCCGCACCATCGTGCCGGAGAACCCGGCCCGCCCGTACGACATGCGGGAGGTGGTGCGCGCGGTGGTCGACGACCGGCATCTCCTCGAGGTCTCCCGGCACTTCGCCGAGAACGTGCTCTGTGGCTTCGCCCGGCTCGACGGCCGTCCGGTGGGCGTGGTGGCGAACCAGCCCGCCTTCCTCGCCGGCGTCCTCGACGGCGACGCGTCGGTGAAGGCGGCGCGCTTCGTCCGCTTCTGCGACGCCTTCGAGATCCCGGTCGTCACCTTCGTGGACGTCCCGGGCTTCCTGCCCGGCTCGGCCCAGGAATGGGGCGGCATCATCCGGCACGGCGCGAAGCTGCTCTACGCCTACGCCGAGGCGACCGTGCCCAAGGTGACGGTCATCACCCGCCGCGCCTTCGGGGTCGCCTACGACGTCATGGCCTCGAAGCACCTGCGCGCCGACGTGAACCTGGCCTGGCCGACCGCGGAGATCGCGGTCACGAGCCCGGAGGTCGCGGTGAACGTCATCTTCCGCAAGGAGATCCTGGCGGCGGCCGACCCGGCGGCCGAGCGGGCCCGGCTCACGGCCGACTACCGGGAGCGCTTCGCGAACCCCTACCGCGCCGCCGAGCTGGGCTACGTGGACGAGGTGCTGAAGCCGGAGGACACCCGCCCGCGCCTCATCCGCGCGCTCGAGCTGCTCCGCACGAAGCGGCAGGAGAACCCGCCGCGCAAGCACGGCAACCTGCCGCTCTGAGATCCCCTGCCCGATGACCGGTGCGGCGCTCCTCCTCCTCGGCGTGGCCGCCCTCGGGCTCCTCCTGCTCCTCGTCGAGGGGCGCGCGCTCCGCCGCCAGCTCTCCGGCGCCGCGCCCGTCCCCCGGACGCCCGTGGGCATCTCGGTGCTGAAGCCGCTCCGCGGCGTCGACGACCGGCTGGCCGAGAACCTCGCCTCCTTCGCCGCGCAGGACTGGCCCGACCTCGAGGTGCTGCTCGGGCTGCGCGACCCGGCCGATCCGGCGGCGCCGGTCGCACGCGAGGCCGAGGCCCGCTGGCCGGGGCGCTTCCGGGTCGTGCCGGTGGAGGCCGAGCTCGGCATGAACCCGAAGGTGAGCCAGCTCGCGGTGCTGTCCGCCGCGGCCCGGCACCCCATCCTCGTCGTCTCCGACTCCAACGTGCGGGTGCGCACCGGCTACCTCGCCGAGATCGCGGCCCGGCTCGAGGACCCGTCGGTCGGGCTCGTCACCCACCTCATCGCCGGGGTGGGGGAGGAGAGCCAGGGCGCGCTCCTCGAGAACCTCCACCTGGCCGGAGGCGTCGCCACCGGCCTCGCCGCGGCCCGGGCCATCGCCGGGCGCGACATCGTCATGGGGAAGTCGATGGCGCTCCGCGCGGCCGACCTCGCCGCGCTGGGTGGGCTCGAACCGGTGAAGGATCTCCTCGCCGAGGATTACGTGCTCGGCCGGATGGTGCCCGAGGTGCTCGGCAAGCGGGTCGAGCTTTCGTCGCAGCCGGTGGAGAACGTGGTCGAGGCGCGCACGGTGTCGCAGTTCTTCCAGCGCGCCAGGCGCTGGGCGGTGCTGCAGCGCACGCTGGTCGGCCCGTGGCTCTACGCGGCCCAGTTGCTCCGGAATCCGGTGCTCGTCGCCACCCTGGCGCTCGCCGTCGCCCCGGCAGCCTGGACCGCCGCCGCCTGGGTGGCCGTGGCCGGGTGCCGGGCGCTCCTCGACGGTTCGGCCGGGGCCGCGCTCCGCCCGGGAGGTTTCGGGCCGGCGGCGCTCCTCCGCGTCCCGATGAAGGACCTGCTCCTCGGGGCGGCCTGGGCCGAGGGCTTCTTTCGCCGGACCGTGGAGTGGCGGGGAACGCGTCTCCGCGTCCTTCCCGGGACGCGGCTCGCGCCGCCCGGGCCGCCCCGCTAGAACCCCGGGACAGGAATGGAACCCGCCCCTCCCGCGCCCACGCTCGACTTCCACCGCGTGAAGCCGCTCGTGGCCGCCGTCGACATGGGTTACGGCCACATGCGCGCGGCGCGCCCCATCGCACGGGCGCTCGGCGTCGAGGTGGTCCACGTCGACCGCGCCCCGCTCGTGGGGCCCGAGGAGAAGCGGGTCTGGGACCGGGTGCGCGCCGCCTACGAGTGGACGAGCCGCGCCTCCCAGGTCCCGGTGCTGGGCGGACCGTTCCGCTGGGCGCTCGAGTCGGTCACCGACATCCCGCACCTGCACCCGTACCGGGACCTCTCCGCGCCCACCCGCGGCGTCGCGGCGCTCGAGCGGATGGTGCGGCGCGAGCTGGGGCGCGGGCTCGTCGAGCGGCTGCGCGAGACCGGCGCGCCGCTCGTCACCACCTTCTATTCCCCGGCCATCGCCGCCGACGCCGCCGGCCTGGGCAACGTCTGGTGCGTCGTCACCGACAGCGACATCAACCGGGTCTGGGCGCCGCGCGAGGCCGAGCGGACGGGCATCCACTACCTCGTGCCGAGCCCGCGCGCCGGCCGGCGCCTGCAGAGCTACGGCGTGCCCGCCCACCGCATCACCTTCACCGGGTTCCCGCTCCCCCACGAGCTCGTCGGGGGCAAGGACCTCCCGGCGCTGCGGCGCGACCTCGCGGCGCGGCTCGTGCGGCTCGACCCGGCCCACACCTTCCGGATGGACCACCGGGAGGACCTGGCCCATTTCCTCGGGCCGCTCCCCGGGGAGGAGGAGGGGCGCCCGCCCACGGTCACCTTCGCGGTGGGAGGGGCCGGCGCCCAGGCCGGCATGGCCCGCCAGATCCTCCCCGGCGTCCGGCGCGCCCTCGAGGAGGGGCGGCTGCGGCTCGTCCTCGTGGCCGGGGTGCGCCCCACCGTGGAGGCGATCTTCCGGGAGGAGGTCCGGATCGCCGGGCTCGAGCCCGCGCTCGGGGCCGGGCTCGAGATCCTGCGGGCCGACTCGCTCGAGGAGTACTTCCAGCGCTTCGACGCGGCGCTCGCCCGCACCGACGTCCTCTGGACGAAGCCCTCCGAGCTGTCGTTCTACGCGGCCCTCGGGTTGCCTCTGGTCTTCGCCACGCCGGTGGGGGTCCACGAGCGCTACAACCGGCGGTGGGTCCGGGAGAGCGGCGCCGGCCTCGTGCAGCGAGACCCGTCGGCGGCGTGGCAGTGGCTCTCAGACTGGCTCGAGGACGGGACGCTCGCCGCCGCGGCCTGGTCGGGCTTCACCCGGCTGCCGAAGCACGGCCTCTACCGCATCCTCGACCTCGTGGCCGGTCCGGACGGGGGAGGCGGATCCTGATGCTCGCCGCCTTCTCCCTCCTCTACTGGGCCTTCTTCGCGCTCACCCTGCCGCCACTCTTCGTGGTGGCGCTCGTGATCTTCGCCGTGACCGCCCCGTTCGACCGCCGGCGCGTGGCGCTGCACCTCTTCACCTGCGCCTGGTGCTCCTTCTACGTCTACGCGAACCCCCTCTGGCGGGTCCGCGTCCACGGGCGCGACCGCCTTCCCTGGCGCGGCCCGGCGGTCATCGTGGTGAACCACCTCTCCCTCGTCGACATCCTGGTCGTGGCCGGTCTCTACCGACCCTTCAAGTGGGTCTCCAAGTCCTCGGTGTTCCGCGTCCCGTTCCTGGGCTGGAACATGACCCTGAACGGCTACGTCCCCATCACCCGCGGCGCCGCCGACTCGGTCCGGGCGATGCTGAACCGCTGCCGGGAACTGCTCGCCCAGGGGAGCCCGGTGCTCTTCTTCCCCGAGGGGACGCGGTCCGCCGACGGGAAGCTCCAGGAGTTCCGCGACGGCGCCTTCCGGCTCGCCCGGTCCGCCGGCGTGCCGGTCATCCCGGTGGCGCTCACCGGGACCCACGAGACCCTGCCCAAGCACGGCCTCGTCCTGCGCGAGCACATGAGGGCCGAGGTGCGGGTCCTCGAGCCCATCGACCCGGCGGACTACCCGAGCGTGCCGGCGCTCCGCGAGGCCGCCCGCGCGGCCATCGCACGGGCCCTGGAGGAGACATGAGGGACCCCGCCGCGTACTACGAGCCGCTCGGCGAGGGGCGCTACCGCGCCACCTCCGCCACGATCGGCCCATGGGCGCCCGGCCTGCAGCACGGCGGACCGCCGTCCGCGCTCCTCGCCCACGTGCTGGAACGGCTCTCCCCGCGCGAGGGCGCCCGCATCGCGCGCCTCTCCGTGGAGATCCTCGGGCCGGTGGAGGTGGGGGAGATGCACGTCACCGCGAGCGTGGAGCGCCCCGGGAAGCGCATCCAGCTCCTCTCGGCGCGGGCCGAGGTGAACGGGCGCGAGGCCATGCGTGCGCTCGCCTGGCAGCTCCTCGCCGAGCCGGGCCGCAGCCCGTCCGCCGGCGAGCCGCGCGAACCGCCCCCGCTCCCGCGTGAGTCCACGCCGGCCCGGTTCCCGGGGCACGACACGTTTCCCTACGGCGAGTCGCTCGAGTGGCGCTTCGCGAAGGGCCACTTCGGGGAGGGCGGGCCGGCCACCGTCTGGACCCGCTGCCGCATCCCCGTCGTCGCGGGGGAGCCGCTCACCGGCCTCACCCGGGTCGTCGCCATGGTCGACTCGGCGAACGGCGTCAGCGCCGAGCTTCCCTTCGGGAGCTGGTCGTTCGTGCCCGTCGACCTGAACGTGGTCCTGCACCGCGCGCCCGAGGGGGAGTGGACGTGCATGGAGGCGGCCACGGTCGTGGAGCCGGACGGGCTCGGGATGACCCGCAGCACGCTCTTCGACGCGCGCGGCGCGGTCGGCGCGAGCCTCCACACCCTCTTCGTCGCGCCCCGGTAGCGCCGGGGCGCTGCGCGCTACAGGTCGACCAGGTCGACGAAGAGCACCTCGTCCCTGCGGGCGCGGATCCGCTCGAGCAGCTCGGCGGGCGGCTTCTCGTCGAGGTCGATGGCGCAGGAGGCGGCCTGCGCCTCCTCGAAGACCGTGTTCTGGACCTCCTCGACGTTGATGCCGGCCTCGCGGACGAGCCCGAGCACGTTGGCGAGCACGCCCACCTTGTCGTAATGGCGCACCACGAGGCGCGCGCGCGCCGGGGTCTTGCGCGCCACGTTCACGCAGTTCGGCACCTTGCCGGCCCGGAGGAAGGACTCGACGATGCGCACCGTCTCCCGGGCGATGGCGTCCTGGGCCTGCGCCGTGGAGGCGCCGATGTGGTGGGTCCCGTAGACGTTCGGGAGCTTGCCGAGCGGGCTGTCGAAGTCGGCCTGCCCCTTCTCCGGCTCCCCGGGGAAGACGTCGGTGCCGACGCGGATGCGGCCGGCGCGGGCGACCTCGAGGAGCGCCTCCTGGTCCACCACCTCGGCCCGGGCCGTGTTGAGGAAGATGGCGCCGGGGCGGAGCGCCTCGAGCACGGGTCGACCCACCGCGCCGCGGGTCTCCTTCGAGAGCGGCAGGTGGATCGAGAGGGCGTCGGAGCGGCGCGCCAGCGTGAGCAGGTCGGGGGCGCGCTCGACGCCGAGCTCCTTCGCCCGGGCCTCGTCGAGGGAGCGCGACCAGGCGAGGACCTTCATGCCGAGCGCCTGCCCGCGCCGGGCCACCTCGCGCCCGATGGCGCCGAGCCCGGCGAGGCCGAGGGTGCGGCCGTAGAGCCCCTCCGACTCGGAGAAGGACTTCTTGTCCCACTTGCCCGCGCGGAGCAGGGCCACGTTGTCGGGGATGCGCCGGTCGAGCGCCACGAGGAGCCCGATGGCGAGCTCGGCGACGGCGATCGAGTTCTGCCCCGGGCAGTTCGCGACGTAGACGCCGCGGCGGGAGGCGGCGGGGACGTCGATGGTGTTCACCCCGGCTCCGGCCCGGACGACGAGCGAGAGGGCGGAGGCGGCGGTGAAGACCTCGGCGGTCACCTGCTTCCCGCGGACCACGAGGATGCGGGCCTCCCGGGCCACGGCGGGGAGATCGGCGACGGACACGGTCGGCTGGTGATCGACCAGGAGCCCCAGGGTCCGGAAGTCGTCCAGCCGCTCCTTCGGGAACGCATCGGCGACGAGGATTCTCATGGAGCCCGGGTAGCACGGGTGGAGGTGGCGGGAAAGCGGGCCGAAGGGGGATCGATGACGCGCGGCGTCGCGCCTTTGGCGGTAGACGCCCGCGACCCCCTCTCGGTATCTTGGCCAGCCCGCCACAAGGCCGGCCCCGACACCGATGAGCGCCCAGAGGCCCATCCAGAAGATCCTCGTGGCCAACCGCGGGGAGATCGCCGTACGGATCCTCCGCACCTGCCGCGAGATGGGGATCCGGACCGTGGCGGTCTTCTCCGAGGCCGATCGCGGCTCGCTCCACGTCCGCCTCGCCGACGAGGCCGTGCACGTCGGGCCCGGCCCGGCCCGCGACAGCTACCTCGTCCCGGAGCGCATCCTCGGCGCCGCCGCCCGCACCGGCGCCGACGCCATCCACCCCGGCTACGGGTTCCTCTCCGAGCGGGCCGACTTCAACCGGGCCTGCCGCGCGGCCGGGCTCGTCTTCATCGGGCCGCTCCCGGAGAGCCAGGAGGCCATGGGCGTGAAGACGAGCGCCCGCCGCCGCATGCAGGACGCGGGCGTCCCGGTGGTCCCGGGCAGCGAGGGGCCCATCGCCGACGAGGCCGCGGCCAGGGCCGAGGCCGACCGGATCGGCTACCCGGTGATGCTGAAGGCCGCCGCCGGCGGCGGCGGCAAGGGCATGAAGCGCTGCGACCGTCCCGAGGACTTCGCGAAGCTCTGGCAGACCGCGAAGCGCGAGTCGGCCTCGGCCTTCGGCGACGACCGCATCTACCTGGAGCGCTTCCTGGAGAAGCCGCGCCACGTCGAGGTGCAGGTCTTCGCCGACGAGCACGGAAACGTCGTCCACATGGGCGAGCGCGAGTGCTCGGTGCAGCGGCGACACCAGAAGATCGTCGAGGAGAGCCCCAGCGCGGTGGTCGACGAGGCCGTGCGGGCCGCCATGGGGAAGGTGGCCGTCGAGGCCGCACGCGCGGTGAAGTACGTGGGCGCCGGGACGGTGGAGCTGCTCGTCGACGCGCGGCGGAACTTCTACTTCCTGGAGATGAACACCCGGCTGCAGGTCGAGCACCCGGTCACCGAGATGGTGACCGGCATCGACCTCGTGCGGCTGCAGATCGAGGTGGCCCGCGGCGGCCGGGTGCCGGCGCAGGAGGAGATCGTCCGGCGCGGCCACGCGGTCGAGGCCCGCGTCTACGCCGAGGACCCGGCGCGCGGCTTCCTGCCCTCGCCGGGCAAGATCACCTACCTCCGCGTCCCGGGCGGCCCGGGGCTCCGCGACGACTCGGGCGTCTACGGCGGCTGGGTGGTCCCGCCCTACTACGACCCGATGATCTCGAAGCTCGTCGCCTGGGCGCCCACCCGCGGGGAGGCCATCGACCGCCTGCTCCGCGCGCTCGCCGACTACCACGTGCACGGCATCACCACGAACACCCATTACCTGCGCGCGGTGCTCGGCCACCCGGCCTTCCGCTCCGGCGACTACGACACAGGGTTCTGCACCGCCTTCGCGAAGGAGCTCGTCGTCCCGCCCGATCCGGCCCTCGAGCCGGTGGCGCTCATCGCCGCCGCGGTGGCCGCCCACCGCCGCGACCAGGAGCGGGCCGAGGCC
>JBAVCR010000605.1:0-4210 GCA_049586815.1 Anaeromyxobacteraceae bacterium | reverse complement strand
CGGAAACGTCGTCGCCCGCCGCGTGGACGAGTCCCCGGCCCGCACCCGCGCCACCGCCGTCACCGGCGTCAAGGTCCAGGGCGACGCAATCGTGATCCTGACCGACGGCCCCGTCGGCACCTTCGAGGTCATCGAGCTCAAGAACCCGCCTCGCCTCGCCATCGACCTTCCCGGCGTGGAGAAGGCCCCGAAGAAGGCGCTGCCCGCCGGCGCCGGCTTCACCCAGGCCCGCTTCGGCAAGGACAAGGACCGCGTCCGCGTGGTGCTCGACGCCACGGCCGACCTGAACGACGCCCAGGTGAAGCGCACCGCCCAGGGGCTCTCCATCCGTTCCGCCTCCGCTTCCGCCGTCGCGTCCGCCCCGGCCGCGATCGCCGAGCCCACCGTGGAGCGGGCGTCCGTCCCGGCGGTTGCGCCCGTCGCGGCACCGGTGGCCTCCGCTCCTGCCCCGGTCGCCGAGCCCGCCGCCATCGCCATCCAGGACCTCAAGATCACCCAGTCCGGCTCCACGGCCCGCATCGAGGTCGCCGGCCGCGCGGAGCACACCGTCTCCCGCCCGGACGCTCACACGCTCGTGCTCACGCTCGAGAACGCCCGGCTCCCGAAGAAGTTCGAGCGCTCGGTCGACACGAGCGGCGTCTCCGGCCCGCTCCTCATGGTCTCCGCCTTCAACCAGCCCTCCGGCCGGGTCCGGGTGGTGGCGACGCTCCGCGGCGACGTGAGCGACGAGGTGGTCCAGACGAGGAAGGGGCTCGTCTGGACGGTGATCGGTGGGGAGCCCGAGCGGCACGCCGCCGAGGAGGCCCCGGCGGTGCCGGCGGCCGGCTTCGCCGCGGCGGGCCCCGACTACGCGCTGCTGGGCGCGCCCGGCCAGAAGCAGTACAGCGGCCAGCGCATCAACCTCGAGTTCCACGACATCGACGTCCGCAACCTGCTCCGCCTCCTCGCCGACGTCTCCAAGAAGAACATGGTGGTCGCCGACGACGTGCAGGGGAAGATCACCGTCTCGCTCCGCAACGTGCCCTGGGACCAGGCGCTCGACATCGTCCTGCAGTCGAAGGGGCTCGGGAAGCAGGAGGTCGGCAACGTCATCCGCGTCGCCAAGTTCGACGTCATCGCCAAGGAGGAGGCGGCCAAGCTCGAGGCGCAGAAGAACCGCCAGGTTCTCCAGCCCCTCAAGGTCCGCATCATCCCGGTGAACTTCTCGACCGCCGCCGACCTCTCCAAGCAGGTGAAGGACGTCCTCACCGACCGCGGGACCATCACCGTCGACGAGCGCACCAACGTGCTCATCGTGAAGGACACCCAGGAGGCGCTGGCCCGCGCCGAGGGGCTGGTCCGGAACCTCGACACCGAGACCCCGGGCGTGCTCATCGAGAGCCGCATCGTCGAGGCTGCGTCCAACTTCACCCAGGCGCTCGGCGTGCAGTGGGGCGGCAACTTCGGGTTCAGCCAGGCCACCGGGAACGCCATCCCGGTCTCCTTCCCGAACACCATGACCGGCACCGGCGCGGCCGGCCAGACGCCGAACCAGGGGGTGCAGACGCTCCCCAACTACGCGGTCAACCTTCCCGCGCCCATCGGGCAAGGGGCCGGCGGCGGCATCGGCCTCGTCTTCGGGTCGGCGAACGGCGCCTTCAACCTGAACCTGCGGCTCACCGCGCTGGAGAGGAAGGGCGTCATCAAGACCATCTCGGCGCCGAAGGTGGCCACGCTCGACAACAAGGAAGCCACCATCTCCCAGGGCCAGTCGATCCCGTTCTCCCAGGTGTCGGCCTCCGGCGTGAACACGACCTTCGTCGAGGCGCTGCTCGAGCTCAAGGTGACCCCGCACGTCACCGCCGACGGCTCGATCCTCATGAAGATCAAGGCCACCAACAACAAGCCGGACCCGAGCCTCACCGGCGCGAACGGGCAGCCCTCCATCACGAAGCGCCAGGCCGAGACCACGGTGCTCGTGAAGGACGGCGACACCACCGTCATCGGCGGCATCTACACGCGCGCCACCTCGAGCACCACGAACTCCGTGCCGTTCCTGGGCGACATCCCCATCCTCGGCTTCTTCTTCAAGAACAAGTCCGAGACCGACGACCACACCGAGCTGCTCATCTTCATCACCCCGCGCGTGCTGAACCGCCAGTCGATGGTGGGCAGCCCGACGCCGGTGGCGAACTAGGAGACGGCCATGAAGACCCGCACCCTCGCCGCCGCCGCGCTCGCCCTCGGCCTCTCCGCCTGCTCGGCGGAGTTCAGCCCGGTGGCCATCTTCTCCATCTGCGCCCCGCCCGACCCCGACACGACGAACGGCAGCTGCGTGTACCCAGCGAGCTGCGACAACACGCTGGCCGGGAACCCGGTCCTCGACGTGGGAAACGCCACCGTCGACTTCCGGCTCCCGGTGGAGCTGCAGAACACGCTCAAGGACAACTCGAGCACCCTCGACGGGCGCATCAACACGAACGACGCCTTCGTCCAGTCGTGGGAGATGACCTACTCCGGGGCCGACCTGCCCCCCTGGAGCGTCGCCGGCGCGGTCACCGTCCCGGCAGCGGGAACCGGCAGCGCGGTCCTGCGGCTCATCCCGTCCTCCTACTTCACGTCGATCCTGCCGCCGGGCGCCGCCAGGCTGAGCCTCATCGTCAAGGTGCGCGGCCACGGCGTGCTCACCTCCCAGGACAGCTTCACCACCGCCTGGTTCCAGATCCCGGTTGAGGTCTGTGCCGGCTGCCTGGACGCGCTCACCTGCCCGGCCGGCACCATCCTGGCGAGCTGCCCGCCCGCGCCGGGCGCCCAGAACCCCGGCCAGACCGCGTCGGTGGCCTGCCTCGTGCCCGCCCAGTAGGAAGGGCCGGCCGTCGCCCCGGGTGCCGCGCCCCGCCTTGACGGAAGCGCGGGCCGGGGCTACAAGAGCCGCGGCTCGACGAGCCACCGCCCGGAAACACGGGCGTTTTTCCACGAAGGGCGGGCCGGCATGGGCTTCCGGGAGCACTTGCAGGAGATCTGCAGGGGCGTCGACGGCGCCTTCGCCTGCTCGCTCATGGGGATGGACGGCATCGAGGTGGACACCCACGTCCAGGCGGACACCCCCATCGACGTGAAGTCGATGATGGTCGAGATGACGGGAATCCTGCGCACGGCCCGGGAGGCCGCTCAGACCCACGAGGCCGGCGGGCTGGCCGAGTTCAGCGTGGGGACGGAGCGGCTCCTCACCGTCGGGCGCATCCTTTCCCCGGACTACTTCATGGTGGTGGCGCTCGCGCCGGAAGGGAACCAGGGCAAGGCCCGGTACCTCCTCCGGGTCACGGCGCCCCGGGTGCTCGCCGAGCTGTAGGCAGCCCCCCGCCGGCCCGACGGACGGGCGGCCGACCCGGACTTTCCATAAAAGGAGCGTAGCGACATGGGAGACACACTCGACACCAGCGCATTCCGGCGCGGTCTCAAGATCGAGATCGACAAGGAGCCCTGGGAGATCGTGGAGTTCCAGCACGTGAAGCCGGGCAAGGGCAGCGCCTTCGTGCGCACCCGCATCAAGAACCTGCTCACCGGCCGCACCATCGACAAGACGTTCAAGTCCGGAGACGTGGTGGGGAAGCCCGACCTGGAGGAGAAGGAGATGCAGTACCTCTACAAGGAAGGCGACCACTACAACTTCATGGACAACAAGAACTTCGAGCAGACGTTCCTGACCGAAGAGCAGATGGCGGACGCCAAGAACTTCATCAAGGACAACACCACCACCCAGGTGCTGTTCTACAACGGCAAGGCGATCGGCATCGAGATCCCCAACGCCATGGACCTGCGGGTCGCGAAGTGCGACCCCGGCGTCCGCGGCGACACGGTCTCCGGTGCCACCAAGCCGGCGGTCCTCGAGACCGGGTACGTCGTCAAGGTGCCGCTCTTCATCAACGAGGGCGAGCTCCTCCGCATCGACACCCGCACCGGCGAGTACCTCACCCGCGTGGCCGGCTGACCGGCCTCGCCGAACCCGAACCCACCACCAGGAGGCACAATGGCGAGCAAGAAGGCGGACGGCGGCAAGGAGCAGGCCACGGGCGGCTTCACCCTTGGTGACGTGACCAAGCTGGTGGACTCGCTGGAGGGCAGCGACGTCCGCAGCCTGGTGTGGATCCGGGGAGGCGAGAAGATCGTCGTCCGCCGCGGCCCGGCGCCGGTGAACGTGGTGGCGGCTCCCCTGGCGGCGGCCCCGGTC
>JBAVCR010000604.1:0-4409 GCA_049586815.1 Anaeromyxobacteraceae bacterium | reverse complement strand
GGCCACCCTGCGTGCGCGCCTTGACGATTCGTTCCCGCAGATCCACCGACAACGGCTCGGGCATGACCACCTCCGAGCACGTTAGATCAAACATCACGGCTCAACGCAATGGGGTAGCGCTATGAGGAAGCGGCTGGAGGAGCAGGCGCGCCGCAACGGGCGAAGCGTGAGCCGGGAGGCGATCGCCTGCCTGGAGGGCGCGGTGCGACCTGGACTGCCCCGGAAGACGGCAGCGGAAGTCCGTCGAATCATCGAGATGGCGCGAGCCTTCCGGGAAGAACTCGCGGCTCGCGGGGTCCCACCCATCACCGATGAAGAGATCACCACCTGGAAAAGGCAGGGGCGCCCGTGATCGTGGTGGACACGAACGTGGTCGCGCGCTTCGTGCTCCGCGGGGCGGAATCCGGGACCGTCGACCGGGTCCTCGAACGAGATCCGGCTTGGATTGGCCCGCCACTGCTGCGCTCCGAGTTCCGGAACGTTCTCGCGACGCCGCGTCCTGGGCCGAGGCGATGGTGGACGTTTCCATCGCGGGGATCGCGACGGATGTGGTCCTGACCCTGGCCGACCGCTCGGGGTGCACCGCCTACGATTGCGAGTTCGTCTCGGTAGCCATGGAACTGGGCGTTCCGCTCGTCACCAGCGACCGGCAGGTCCTCGGGGCCTTCCCGGAGTTCGCGACCTCGCCCGAGGACTTCGTGGCGTCCTGACCGGACCGCGGAACCGCGTCGCGACTTTCACCTCTTGCACTGCGTTCACCTGGGTGAACCGCGACGGGGATGTCGCGGCGCTCCGCGGCGATGGACCGTTCCGCGGTCCATGCCCCGTCCGCCTCACCGCCCGAGCCAGGGCGCCCGGCTCCGCACCAGGTCGACGACCCACTGCGGCGTCAGCGCGGAGGACCAGGCCATGAGGCGCGCCGACGCTCCCGGGATGCACTCGGCGTCGCCGCGGAAGAGCGCCCGGACGGCCACCTCCGCCACCCGCTCCGGCTCGAGGAAGAGTCCCAGCTTCCGCCCCTGCCGGACCTGCGGCGAATCGTGTCCGTAGAGATCGGTCGCGACCGGGCCGGGGGCGAGGCAGGTCACGGTCACGCCGTACGGTCGCATCTCGCTCCGCAGCGACCGCGCGAAGCCGCGCAGGTACCTCTTGCTGCTGCCGTAGTAGGCGATGCCCGGGAAGTCGCGCCAGGCGGAGATGCTCGAGACGACGAGGATGCGGCCTCGCCGTCGCTCCCGCATCTCCCGGCCGACGAGGGTGCAGAGGAGGGAGGGGGCCACCACGTGGAGCTGGAGGAGCGCGTCGGCCCTCGCAGGCTCGGCGTCGGCGGCCTCCCCGAAGAAGAAGAAGCCGGCGTTGTTGACGAGGACGTCCACGTCGAGCCCGAGCCCCCGCACCCGCTCGTGCACGTGCCGGGCCGCACCGGGACGGGAGAGGTCCACGCAGGCGGCGTGGACGTCGACGCCGTGGGAGGCGCGAAGGGCCCCCGCCGCCGCCTCGAGCCTGTCGAGCCGCTCGCTCACCAGGACGAGGTCGTGACCGAGCGCCGCGAGGCGGTGGGCGATGGCGTTGCCGATTCCGGAGCACCCGCCGGTCACGAGGGCGACGGGGCGGCCCGGGTGCACTTCCGTCGGCGAGGGCATGGCGCAGTCTACCGCGACCGGGGACGGTGCCGGTCGCGCCGGGTCGCCGGGCCCGGCCCGCATCCCCGGCCGGTTTGCCGCCCCCATCCCCGCGTGTTACATCCCGGTTGCCGGAGCCGTCCGGACGAACGCGTCGGAACTCGTGTCCGCCGAGGAAAGTCCGGGCACCACAGGGCAGGGTGCCGGTCAACGACCGGTCGAGGCGACTCGCAGGAAAGTGCAACAGAGAACAGACCGCCGAACGGCGCCGCGAGGCGCGCGTGGCAAGGGTGAAACGGTGCGGCAAGAGCGCACCGCGCCCTGGGTAACCAGGGCGGCATGGCAAACCCCACCCGGTGCAAGAGCAAATAGGGAGGCGTCCCCGCCGCAAGGCGGGGTGTCGGGCGGCCCGCCCTAGCCTCCGGGTACGGCTCGCTGGAGGCGCACGGCAACGTGCGTCCGAGAGGAATGTTCGTCGCCGCGGGATTTCCCGCGGAACAAGACCCGGCTTACAGGACGGCTCCGGCATTTGTATAGCAAAATCAAGATGTTATGCGTCGTCGTTTTTGCGTCTGACTTAACTTCTGACGTAACTCGGTGACCGTGGCCCCCTCCGGGCTGAGGTCGACAGGCAGCGCGCCGCGCGCCTTCTCGCCGAAGAGGTCAGGCCGAAGGTGAGCGTAAACCTCGGTCTGCACGATGGAATAGTGCCCGAGGATCTTCGAGAGGACCTCGATGGTGTTGCCCTGGAGCACCCAGTGGCTCGCGAAGGTGTGCCGGGTGCACCAGTACCAGACCTTTTCCGGCTTCTCGCCCTTGGCGGGAGGACTGCCGAAGCCGGGGCGGGCCAGGCCGGTCTTCTCGAGGGCGAACCGGAGGTAGTCGCATCGGGTCCGGTCGTCGACCTTCTGACCGTCGATGCGCAGCGGGGGCACCACCAGGTTCTCGGGCCGGCCGCCGGTCTTGACCTTCCACGCCTTCAACACGGGGAAGAGCGTGTCGAGGATGGGAACCACCCGCGGCTTCCCGTCCTTCACGCGCTTCTTCTTTGCCTGCTCCCGCACGTGGAGGGTCTTCCCCGCGAGGTCCACCGATCGCCACCGCAGCCCGAATGCCTCACCGGGGCGCAAGCCGCCGAACGCTCCCAGGGCAAACCCGACTGCCAGGCCCTCCGACTGATCCCTGATCGCCAGGTAGACCCTTCGTACGTCATCCAGCTTCTCGAGGAACGGTACGTCCTCAGGGTCATGGTCCGACTTCATGAGACGCCGGGTCGACTTCGGGAGACCCCGGCATGGATTCCGAGTCGCGAGCCTGGCCTCGACGAGTTCCTCGAACAGGCCCGAGAGGATCGACACGGTGGTACGGACCGTCCCGGGAGCGCAGCCCGCATCCAGTCGACCGTGGATGAACCGGCGCATCTCCGCGGCGTCGACATCGTCCGGGCGGAGGTGACCGAGGCCGGGGGCGATGTGCCTGTTCCAGCGATACGCGTCCTCCTCGCCGGCCTCATGGGTCGTCTTGCGCCGCTCGAGGAACGCCTTGCCGTGGTCGGCCAGGGTCAGCTTCCCGGCGACGAGCGCGACAGGTGAAGACCCCTTCGCGAGGTAGGTGGCGCGGGCGATCGTCCCGTGTCGTTCGGCCTCTTCGCGAGTCTTGAATCCGCCGGCGTACCCCCGCCTGGTCTTCCCCTCCTGCCACCGGACGGCCCACCGATTGCCTTCCGGGTAGACGGTCCCCGTTCCGCGCGGACGTCGCATGGCCATGTTCGACCCGTCTACCTTTCCGGGATGAGCGACGCGACGAGCACACGGCGCGCGCGACCCACGGGAATCGACTTCAACTCGCCCGAGCGGAGCATGCGCTGGATGGTACGCGACGACACGGACATTCGTCGGGCGGCCTCCTTCACGGTCACCGCCGTTTCCGGCGGCCGCTTCTCGTCCCGGAGCTCCTCCAGCTGGCGGCGCAGGGGAGCGACCTCTTCACGGACCACCTTTCGCACGGCCTCCGCCATGGCCTGCGCGACCGTATCGTGCTCCCTCGACGGCAGCAGCGGCGGCGACTCGGGCCCGGCGTTGGGTTCGCGCATCGGCTACCCCTTGCGATCCTTGCCGGGGGCCTCGAAGCCGGGGCCCTTCTGCCGGAGCTCCAGGCTTCGCGTGAAGAGCAGGTGGAGGATGTACTCGTAGCGCCCCATCCTCATCGCGGCTCGATCCTCCTCGAGCATCCGGGTGGCCGACTCCGGGAGGCCGAACCAGGTCCGGATCCCGTCGAGGTAGCGGTTCACGTGCGGGGTGAGGTCGCGGCCCGCGCCGGTCGCCTCCTCGCGGAGGAACGCCACGAGCTCCCTGGGCATCCGGAAGGTCTGCATGATGCGCTCGGTCGTGGAGAAGGGGTCGGGGACGGCGCTCTTCTTCGGTCTCGGGGCCATGTGGAATCCTCTGGGCATACCTATATACGGCGTGCGTATGATAGTCAAGTGTAAGTCATGCCAAAATGGAGACTCGATCCACTGGCGGTCAACCCGGGCAGCGTCGGGACGACTCGGAAGATCTGGACCCGGGACGTGCTCGATGCGGTCGCGTCGGTGCCGCCCGCGAGGGCGGTTCCAACGTTGGCGAGACGATTCGCTCCGTCGTGAGGCCCTGACGGTCCCCGTGGGCCAACAGGGGGACGGACCAAAAACCATGTGGGTTGGTCCGCACGGACCAACCCCACGAATTCCCGCTACCGCCCTCCTGGTCCGCGTGGACCAGAACCGGGGGGATCACGAAAAAACGAGAG
>JBAVCR010000603.1:0-6837 GCA_049586815.1 Anaeromyxobacteraceae bacterium | reverse complement strand
CCGCACGGGCGCTCGAGGCGGCCCTCGCCGCGCTGCCCGACGAGTCGCGCGAGGTCCTCCTCCTGCGGGACGTGGAGGGGTTGTCCGGCGAGGAGGCCGCGGAGGTGCTCGGCATCACCCTCGCCGCCATGAAGAGCCGGCTCCACCGGGGACGGCTCGAGCTGAAGGAGCGACTCGAGGCCGTCCTCGACCGCACCCCCGGGGAGGAGAAGCCGTGACGACGATCCGCGACGAGAAGGTGGTGGCCGGGCTTTCGTGCAGCGACGTGCTGGCCGTGCTCTCCGACTACCTCGACGGCGACCTCGCTCCCGCGGCGCGCGCCCGGGTGGAGGACCACCTGCGGGGCTGCGAGGGCTGCGCCCGCTTCGGCGGGGAGTTCCAGGCGACCGTCCGGGCGCTTCGCGAGCACCTGTCGGCGAAGCCCCCCCTTCCGGCCGGGTTGCGGGAGCGGCTGCACCGCGCCCTCGACGGGTAGGGCGTCCCGGAAGGGACCTGGCTCGTTCGGGGGTCTCCCTCCGCCGGGGTTTCCCTCCTGGCAGCGACCATCGTTGAATGGGACGAGGAGGTGCTTCCTTGGCGACCCGCGGGGGGCGGCGCTTGCTCGTGGCCGGGATCGTGGCGACCCTGCTCGCCGCCGCAGGTCTCGTCTTCTACGGCCACCTCGAGATCGAGGACCCCCGGCACCGCGCCGCCGTCCTCGGCCTGGGCGTGCTCCTCTTCCTGGGTTTCGGGCTCCTCCTCCGCTTCGTCCGCGTCGACGCCCGCGACGAGGGCGAGCGGCTGATCCGGGAGGAGCGCCTGCGTGGCCTCTCCACCCGGATGAACGAGATCGAGCTCGTGCTCCGCCCCGACGGATCCATCGTGGAGGCGAACGACCGCGCCGTGTCGGCCTACGGCCACACGCGGGACGAGCTCCTCCGGATGCGGATCCACGACCTGCGGGCCCCCGCGACGATGCCCGCGATTCCGGAGCAGATCGCGCAGGCCGCCAGCGCGGAAGGGGCCCGCTTCGAGACCGAGCACCGGCGTCGCGACGGGACGCCCTTCCCGGTGGAGGTGAGCGCCCGCAGCTTCCGCGTCGGCGAGGAACGGTTCCTCCACGGCATCGTTCGCGACCTCACGGAGCGCCGCCGGTCGGAGGCCATGCACCGCGCCCTGGCGAGGAACTTCCCGAACGGCGTGGTCACGCTCTTCGATCGGGACCTCCGCCTCATCCTGGTGGACGGCGAGGGCACGGCGGCCTACGGGAGGCCTCCGCAGGACCTCGAGGGGAAGACCATCTTCGAGCTCTATGGTCCCGAGGACCTGCGCCGCCTGGAGCCCGCCTTCCGCGCCACGTTCCGTGGAGAGCGCACCGACCTGGAGGAGCGGTTCGGGGACACCTTCCGGGAGGCCCACTTCCGCCCCATCCTGGACGAGGAGGGACGGGTGATCCTGGGGCTCGCGACCTCGCAGGACGTCTCGGCGCGAAAGCGCGCCGAGCGGGCGCTCCGGGAGGCCCACGACACGCTCCGGGCCCACGTCGAGCAGACGCCGCTCGGCGTCATCGAGTGGGACGCGGACTACCGGGTGAAGGGCTACTCCGGCCGGGCCGAGGCGATCTTCGGCTTCGCGCCCGGGGAGGTGGTGGGCCGGCTCCTCACCGAGATCCCCTGGGTGCCCGAGACGGAATGGCCGTCCTTGCGCAAGGTCATGGAGGACATGCGGGTCGGGGCGCGCCCGTCCAACGTGAGCGCGAACCGGAACCTGCGGAAGGACGGGAGCGTCATCCACTGCGAGTGGCACAACTCCGCCCTCTACGACGAGACCGGCAAGATGACCTCGGTCCTCTCCCTCGTCCTCGACGTGACCGAACGTGAGCGGGCGCTCGCGGCGCTCGCCGAGAGCCGGGAGCGTCTCGATCTCCTCGTCCAGCACGCCCCGGCCGCCATCGCGCTCCTCGACCGGGACCTGCGCTACCTGGCGGCGAGCCGGCGCTGGCGCGCCGACTACGGCCTCGGCGACCAGGAGATCGTCGGCCGGAGCCACTACGAGGTCTTCCCGGACATCCCGGAGCGCTGGAAGGCCATCCACCGGCGCTGTCTCGCCGGCGCGATCGAGAAGGCGGACGAGGACCCGTTCCCGCGGGCCGACGGCGGGACCGACTGGGTGCGGTGGGAGATCCGGCCGTGGCGGGGGGCCGGCGGGGAGATCGGCGGGATCGTCATCTTCAGCGAGGTGGTGACCGAGCAGCGCCGCATGAAGGAGCAGCTCGCGGTGACGGCGCGACTCGCCGCGCTGGGCACCCTCGTCCACGGGCTCGCCCACGAGATCAACAACCCGCTCGCCGGCGAGATGTCCGGCCAGGGGCTCTCGATGGATCTCGTGCGCGAGGTGTCCGAGGAGCTCCGCCGGTCCGGCCCTTCGGTGCCGGCGCCGGTCCTCGCCAAGCTGGGCGAGGTGCTCGAGATCCTGGCCGACGCACAGTCGGCGGCGCTCCGGATCGCCCGCATCGTGAGGGAGCTGAACGTGCTCGGGCGCCCCGACATGCGGCGGGAGCCGGTCGTGCTCCGGGGCATCGTGGACGAGGCGCTCGGACGGATCGCGCCCTTCGCCGGGCGCCGGGCCACCATCGAGGTCCGGGCCGGGGAGGCGTCGCCGGTGCTCGCCTCGGTGGGCCACCTCGAGCAGGTGGTGATGGGGCTCGTCGACAACGCGGCGCGGGCCATCCCGGACGGGCGCCACGGCCGGGTGGAGATCCGCATCGGCCCGGGGCCGGCCGGCAGGGTGCACCTCGAGGTGGAGGACGACGGCGTCGGGATCGCCCCCGACGTCCTGCCCCGCATCTTCGACCCCTTCTTCACCACCCGGGAAGTCGGCCAGGGGAGGGGGCTCGGGCTCCCCACCGCGCACGCCATCGTCGCGGCGCACGGTGGAACCCTGACGGTGACGAGCCAGCCGGGGAAGGGCACGACCTTCCGGATCGAGTTGCCGGCCGCGAAGTGCTAGAAGCCCGGGTCGTGCGCCCCGCGATCCTCGTCCCCGCCCTCCTCCTCGCCGCCTGCGGCGCCTCGCGCCCCGCGACGGTTGCTCCCCCTGCCGCCGCCGGCACCGCTCCCGCCTCCCGCAGCGGGATCGACCTGGCCGGGATGGACCGCTCCGCCGTCCCGGGCAGCGACTTCTACGCCTACGCGAACGGGACCTGGCTCGCCGGCGCGGTCATCCCCCCGGAGCGGTCGAGCACGGGGCCGTGGCTCCAGGTCGTGGAGAAGGTGAGCGCCCGGGTCCGCGCCATCGACGAGGACGCTGCCCGGGCCGGCGCGGCGCCCGGCTCGGAGCTGCAGCAGATCGGCGACACCTACGCGAGCTTCCTCGACGAGGCCGGGATCGAGGCGAAGGGACTCGACCCGCTCCGCCCCACGCTGGCACGCATCGGAGCCCTTCCCGACCGGCGCGCCCTCGCCGCCGAGCTGGGCGGGTCCATCCGCGCCGACGTGGACCCGCTGAACGCCACGAGCTTCGCCACGAGCAACGTCCTCGGCCTCTGGGTGGAGCAGGACCTGAACGTGCCCGGTCGGAACGCCGCCTACCTCCTGCAGGGGGGCCTCGTCCTGCCCGACCGGAGCTACTACCTCGACGAGGGAGCGAGCTTCGACGAGATCCGGGCGGGGTACCGCGCCTACCTCGTCACGCTCTTCCGGCTCGCCGGGGCGCCGGCCGCGGAGGCCGAGGCCCGCGCCGCCCGGGTCGTGGCGCTCGAGACGCGCATCGCCCGGACCCACGCCAGCCGGACCGACTCGAGCGACGTCCGCAAGGGGAACAACCCGTGGTCCCGGGCCGACCTCGATCGGAAGGCGCCCGGCATGGACTGGACCGCCTTCCTCTCCGCGGCTCGCCTCGACGGCCAGGCCGGCTTCATCGTCTGGCACCCGGGAGCGCTCACCGGGCTCGCGGAGCTGGTCCGCATCGAGCCCCTCGAGGACTGGAAGGACCTCCTCGCGGCCCATGCGCTCGACCGGGCCGCGCCCTGGATGCCCGCCGCCTTCGTGGACGCGCACTTCCGCCTGCACGGGACCGCCCTCGAGGGCACCCCGCGCAACCTGGATCGCTGGAAGCGGGCGGTGGCCGTGACCGACGAGGCGGTCGGCGACGCGGTCGGCAAGATCTACGTGGCGAGGCACTTCCCGCCCGAGGCGAAGCAGGAGCTGCAGGTGATGGTGGCGCGCATCGTGGCCGCCTTCGACCGGCGCATCGAGGCCATCGGCTGGATGGCGCCGGCCACGAAGGAAAAGGCCCGCGCCAAGCTGGCCGGGATGCGCGTGGGCGTCGCCTATCCCGACGCCTGGCGCAGCTACGAGGGGCTCCGCGTCGTGCGGGGCGATGCGCTCGGCAACTCCCAGCGCGCCGAGCACTTCGCCTACGGGCAGGCGCTCCTGCGCCTCTCGCGCCCGCCCGACCGGGCCGAGTGGGCGATGCTTCCACAGACCGTGAACGCGCTCAACCTCCCGGTCCGCAACGCCCTCAACTTCCCCGCCGCCATCCTGGAGCCGCCGTTCTACGACCGGGACGCGAGCCCCGCGGTGAAGTACGCCGCCATCGGGGCCGTCATCGGCCACGAGGTGAGCCACGGGTTCGACGACCAGGGGGCGCTCTTCGACGCGGCCGGCCGCCTCGCCACCTGGTGGACCCCCGAGGACACGCGGGCCTTCGACGCGGCCGGGGCGCGCCTCGTGGCGCAGTACGACGCCTACCGTCCGTTCCCCGACCTGGGGGTGAACGGGAAGCTCACCCTCTCCGAGAACATCGCCGACCTGGCCGGCCTGGCCGCGGCCTACGACGGCTGGCGGGACTCGCTGGGCGGCAAGGAGGCCCCGGTGCTGGAGGGGCTCACGGGGGACGAGCAGTTCTTCCTCTCCTTCGGCCAGACCTGGCGGACGAAGATGCGCGAGCAGGCGCTCCGCGACGCGCTCCTCACCGACGGCCACGCGCCCGCCATGTACAGGGCGCTCACGGTGAGGAACCTCGACGCCTGGTACCCGGCATTCGGCGTGAAGCCGGGCCAGGCGCTCCACCTGGCCCCCGCCGACCGCGTCCGGGTCTGGTAGGGGCACCCCCCTTTTCTGGGCGGGCGCGCTCGCCCGGGACCGGTTACAGGGCCCGGGGTGCGCCCCATCCTTCCTGCCGCCGCGATCGCCGTCCTCGCCGCCTGCGCCACCGTCCCCACCCAGACCAAGTTCATGGAGGAGCAGGGGGTGAAGGTCACCTCGGAGGCCCTGCGGACGAGGCTCCGCGCCGAGGCCATCCCCTTCACGGGCAGGATGGGGGAGGCGGCCGACGTGGTGCGCGAATCCAGCGCCGACCCCGCGGTGCGGCGAAGGACGCTCGTCTGGAAGATCAACGTGGTGCCGGCGCTCTACCGGACGCTCTTCAACCAGCGGCCGCTCGTGGCGCTCCTCGACACCTGGGCGCTCCTCCTCCAGGCCGAGGGCTACCTGGCGTCGCCGGAAGGGAGGGAAGCCTTCGGGCCCGGCGTCGACCGGATGCTCGCCACCACGCGCGAGCTCGAGGAACGGGTGAGGGAGATCGCCGCCTGGGCCGCCCCCGGACGGGATCTGGTGAAGGTCCGCGCCGCCCTGCAGGCCTGGGCCGAGAAGCACCCGGTCCACCTCACCTTCGGCACGCGGGAGAACGTGGAGAACTACCTCGCCAGCGTGTCCCCCGGCGAGGAGCTCGGCGCCTTCGCGCTCGCCGGACGGATGGGCGAGGACCTCGAGGGGATCATCGACCGGATGGATTTCCTGCCCGTGATGGTCCCCCTGCAGGCCACCTGGCAGGCCGAGCTCGTCTACCTCGACCTCCTCGACCCCCGCATGCAGGTCGCGCTGGAGAAGGGAGGCGAGGCGCTCGAGCGGGTCGACGACATGCTGCAGTGGCTCGGCACGAAGGGTCTCGACCGCTTCGCCAACGAGCAGCGGGTGCAGCTCATGCTCGCGGTCGGCTCCGAGCGGGCCGAGGTGGAGCGGCTCGTCGAGCGGCAGCGCCTCGCCATCGAGGAGTTCGTGGAACGGGAGCGGGTGGCGGTGGCCGCGCTGATCGCGGAGGAGCGGGCCGCCACCCTCGCCGACGCCCGGCGACTCGTCGACCACGCCACGGCCGAGGCCTCGCGGAGCGCCATGGAGGTCGTGGATCGGGCCTTCCTGCGCCTCGCGGTCCTCGTCGGCGTGGCGCTCGCCGTCCTGCTCGGCATCGCGCTCCTCGCCCGGCGCCGCAGCGCGCCGGGAGGCCCTCCGCGCGCCTGACCGGCAAAATCCGATTCTCCTCCCCCGGTCGCCGGGTGCGCTGTCGCTTACGCCCCGACGTTGCCCGGCCACTCCGTGGCGAAGGCGGTACACGGGACGTGGGAGGAGAGAAGGAGCGGACCATGGCAGTCGACCTGAAGCAGACGTCCCGCCGCCTCTTGGAGGAGGCCTTCGGCAGGGGAAACTTCGACGTGTTCGACGAGCTCTGCTCGGAGGAGTACCGCGCCCACGACGCGGTCACCGGGGAGGCCGACCGGGCCCAGGAGAAGGAGAACTGCCGCATGTACAAGACGGCGTTCCCGGACCTGAAGCCCACCATCCTCGCCACCTACAGCGACGGCGAGGTCTGCGTCATCCACTGGCGCATGACCGGCACCCACCAGAAGCCGCTCATGGGGCTCGATCCGATGGGGGCCCGATGCACCGTCGAGGGGATCTCCATCGACCGGTACAAGGCGGGCAAGATCGTGGAGAGCTGGACCCAGTGGGACGCGCTCGGCCTCATGCGCCAGCTGGGCGTCGCGCCGACCGTCGGGGCGGCCGCCGCGAAGGCCGCCGT
>JBAVCR010000602.1:0-3530 GCA_049586815.1 Anaeromyxobacteraceae bacterium | reverse complement strand
GATCGCGGCCGCGCTCGGCGCGGGCGCGGCCTCGCGCGCCGTCGAGTCCGCCATCCAGGACCGGGCCATCGAGGTGGCCCGCGCCGTCCGCTCCGATCTCGACCTCTCCCGGGACCTCGACCCGGCCCGCGCCGCCGACCGGCTCGCCGCCGTGCTGCGCCAGCACCGGGGCGTTCGCTCGGCCGAGCTCGTCATCCGCAGGCCGGGCAAGGACGCGGTGGTGCGGATGCAGTACGGCCCCAACGGGCCGGAGACCTCCTTCGACGAGGTCGACTACTCCTTCCCGGCCCAGGCCGCCTCCGAGATCGTCGGCGACGGCGACGACCGCTACGTGCGCGTCGAGCTGCCCGTGAAGGACTCCTTCTCCCACCCGGTCGCCGCCATCCGGCTCGAGGCCTCTCTGTCCGAGGCCGAGCGGCTCGGGCGCGGACAGGGGCGCATCTTCGCCGGCTCGATCCTCCTCGCCTCGGTCCTGGTCTTCCTGGCCTTCACCTTCGTGCTGAACCGCATGCTGGTGCGCCCGCTCTCCGCGCTGGCCGGGTCGGTCGCGGCCATCGAGTCGGGGGCCCTCGACGCGGCGAGCATCCCCGGGAGCGGGCGGCGCGACGAGATCGGGACGCTCGCCCGCGGCCTCGAGGCCATGCTCGGGCGCGTGCGCGGCTTCAACCGCGAGCTCCAGGACCGGGTCGAGGAGGCGACCGCCGACCTGGCGCGGAAGAACCGGGAGCTCGCCGAGCTGAACCAGCTGCTCATGGAGGCGCGGAGGGAGCGATCCGCCCAGGAGCGGCTCGCCGCCCTGGGCCAGCTCTCCGGCACCATCGCCCACGAGCTCGGGAACCCGCTGAACGCCATCTCCGGCCACGTCCAGCTGCTGGTGCGCGACCCCGCCTGCCCTCCCCCCATGCGCGACCAGCTCCAGGTGATCGAGAGGGAGGTCCACCGGATGACCTCCATCATCCGGCGCTTCCTCGACTCGGCGCGGGCGCTCGTCCCCCGCCCCGAGCCGGTCCAGCTCGCCGCGCTCCTCGAGGAGGCGCTCTCGCTCAACGTGTCGGCGGAGGCCCGCCACCACATCGAGGTCCGGCGCGACCTCCCCGCCGACCTGGGACCGGCGAGCATCGATCCCTCGCTCGTCCGCCACGTCGTCGGCAACTTCATCTCCAACGCGGTGGACGCGATGCCCTCCGGCGGCACGCTCACCGTCCGTGCCCGGCGCACCGGCGACCAGCTCGCCCTCTCGGTCGCCGACACCGGCGCCGGCATCGCGCCCGATGCCCGCAAGCACATCTTCGAGCCCTTCTTCACGACCAAGGAGGCGGGCAAGGGCACGGGGCTCGGGCTCGCCATCTGCCGCGAGATCGCCTCCGCCCTCCGGGGGCGCATCGAGGTGGAGTCGAGCCCCGGCGCCGGCGCCACCTTCACCCTGCTCCTCCCCGCGCCTCCCACCTCGATCGCCGCCCCTCCCTCCGCACCCCGATAGGATCCCTCCATGGACCCCGCCCGCATCCTGGTGGTGGACGACGACCAGTCGAGCCGGGAGCTGCTCGCCCGCATCCTCACCGCCGCCGGCCACCAGGTCACCGCCCTCGCGGACGGGCGGGAAGCGGTGGCGGCACTCGATGCCGGCGGACCGCCCGACCTCGTCGTCTCCGACATCCGCATGGCCGAGATGGACGGGCTGCAGGTCATCGACGCCTACCGGGAGCGCGCGCCCGACACGCCGGTGATCCTGGTCACGGCCTTCGGCAACATCGACGGGGCCGTCGAGGCCATCCGGCGCGGTGCGGCCGACTACCTCTCCAAGCCCTACGACGTGGACGCCATCAAGCTCGTGGTCTCACGCGCCCTCCAGCACCGGGCCCTCGCCATGGAGAACCGGGCGCTCCGCCGCGGCCTGCGGGAGCGCTACCGGCTCGAGAACGTGGTCGGGCGCAGCGAGGCCATGCTCCAGGTCTACAAGACGGCCGCGCGCGTGGCCTCGACCGACGCCACCGTCCTCATCGCCGGCGAGAGCGGGACCGGCAAGGAGCTCGTCGCCCGCGCCATCCACTCCGCCTCGCCCCGGGCCTCGGGGCCCTTCGTGGCCGTGGACTGCGGCGCCATCGCCGAGGGGGTCCTCGAGTCCGAGCTCTTCGGCCACGCACGCGGCGCCTTCACCGGCGCGCAGGTGGCGCGGCGCGGCCTCTTCGAGGAGGCCCACCACGGCACCCTCTTCCTCGACGAGATCGGGGACATCGGCCCGAACCTCCAGGCCCGCCTCCTGCGCGCGCTCCAGGAAGGGACCATCCGCCGGGTCGGCGCCAACGAGCCCATCGCGGTCGACGTCCGCGTGGTCGCGGCGACGAACCGCGACCTCGAGGCCGCCGTGAAGGCCGGGACCTTCCGTGCCGACCTCTACTACCGGCTCCACGTGGTGAGCATCCGCATCCCCCCGCTCCGCGACCGGCGCGAGGACATCCCGCTGCTCGCCGAGCACTTCGCCCAGAAGCACGGGAGGGCCGAGGGCTCGGCCATCTCGCCGGAGGCCCGCGAGACGCTCCTCGCCCACGACTGGCCGGGGAACGTCCGCGAGCTGGAGAACGTGGTCGCGCGCGCCCTCGCGCTCAACCCGTCGGGCGTCGTCCTGCGGGAGGACCTGCCCGAGGCGGTCCGCGCCGCGAAGGGCGCCCCGGCGCCCGCGCCCCTGCCGGACGTGGCCGATCGCCCGACGCTCGCCGAGCTGGAGCGGCGCTACGCGACCCAGGTCCTGGAGGAGGCGGGCGGCAACAAGACGCGCGCCGCCGAGATCCTCGGCATCGACCGGAAGACGCTCTACCGGATCCTCGGCGAGCGGGACGAGCGCTGAAGCGCGGGGACGACTAGGCGGACGGCGGGGTGCCCGGCGCCGGCAGCGGCTCGTCGGCCCCGTTGAGCGCGTTCTTCAGCACCTGGCTCGGCCGGAAGGTGAGCACCCGGCGCGCCGAGATCTCGATCTCCTCGCCGGTCTGCGGGTTGCGGCCCACCCGCGACTTCTTGTCGCGGACGATGAAGTTGCCGAACCCGCTGATCTTGATCTTCTCGCCGCGCTCGAGGGTTTCCTTGATGGTGTCGAACACCATCTCCACCACGTCGGCCGCTTCCTTCTTGGAGAAGCCCACCTTCTCGTAGACGCTCTCGATGATGTCGGCCTTGGTCACGCTCACCTCGCCCTTGCGGGCGCCTCGGCGCCCAAGTACCCGTGTTCGTTAGCTGATTTACCTCGACCTGTCAAACGAACGGTTGCGCCTACCCGTCCTAGCCGCGGAGCTCCGCTGCGAGGTCGGCCTGCAGGCGGGCCACGATGCGCGCGTGGGCCGCGTCGGCGTCGGCGTCGGTCAGGGTCCGGTCGGAGGCCCGGTAGCGGATGGCCATGGCCAGGTTCTTCTTCCCCTCCGGGATCGGGGCCCCCTTGTAGACGTCGAAGAGGGTCACGTCCTCGACCAGGGGCTCGGCCCGCACGCCGTCGAGGACGGCGCGCGCCGCCACGTCGGCGGCCACGACCACCGCGAGGT
>JBAVCR010000601.1:0-5891 GCA_049586815.1 Anaeromyxobacteraceae bacterium | reverse complement strand
CGACCGGCTCGTCCTCGCCGGCGACGCCGGCGGCTACGTGGACGCCATCACGGGGGAGGGCGTGTCGCTCGCCCTGGAGGAGGCGCTCGTCCTCGGCCGCATGCTGCCCGGGGCGCTCGCCCGGGGCGCCTCCCGCGAGGCGCTCCTGTCCTGGGAGCGGGCCGTCCGGGCGCGCCACCTCCGGCACGCGGCGGTGACGCGGCTCGTCCTCTCGATGGCGCGGCGGCCCGGGCTGCGGCGCGCCGCCGTGGGGGGGCTCCGGCACGCCCCGCGCCTCTTCGACGCGCTCGTGGCGCGTGCGGTGGGGTGATCCCCGTCTGAATCGAGCGCTTCCGCGCCGGTCCGTGGTTAACTGACCCCCTTCGATCGGAGGAAGTGATGCGTTCGACGGTGCTCGGAGCGGGGTCCTGGGGAACGGCGCTCGCGTCGGTGCTCGCCGGCAAGGGCTATCCGGTGACGCTCTGGGGGCGCGACGCCCCGGTGCTCGACGCCGTGGTCCGCGATCACGAGAACCCCCATTACCTCCCCGGAGTGAAGCTCCCGCCCACGCTGGGAGCGTCCGCCAACCTGGCCCGGGCCCTCGAGGGGGCCGAGCTCGTGGTCTTCGCGGTCCCCAGCTCCGGGGTGCGGCAGGTGGCCATCGAGGCGAAGCGCCACCTCCACGCCGGCACCGCGGTGGTCTCGGCCGCGAAGGGCATCGAGGAAGGCAGCCTCATGTCCATGGCCGAGGTGCTGGAGGACGTGCTGCCGGTGGCCATGCACCCCTACCTCGCCTACGTCGGCGGCCCCTCCTTCGCGAAGGAGGTGGTGGAGCAGATGCCCACCGCCATCACCGTGGCGGGCCGGTGGGATCGCGTGACCCGCTCGGTGCAGGACGCCTTCCACACCCGCTGGTTCCGTCCGTACACGTCGAACGACATCCCCGGCAACGAGCTCGGCGGGGTCGTGAAGAACGTGATCGCCATCGCCGCGGGCATGTCCGACGGCCTGGGCTTCGGCGCCAACGCCCGCGCCGCCCTCATCACCCGAGGACTCTCCGAGATCACCCGGCTCGCCGTCCGCAAGGGGGCGAACCCGCTCACCCTCTCCGGGCTCTCCGGCGTGGGGGACCTCGTGCTCACCTGCTCGTCGGACCTCTCCCGCAACCGGCGCGTCGGGTTCGGGCTCGGCAAGGGGCGCAACCTCGCCGAGATCCAGCAGGAGCTCGGCCAGGTGGCGGAGGGGGTGGTGGCCGCGCGCACCGTCCGGGAGCTCTCCCACCGGCTCCACGTCGAGATGCCCATCACCGAGGTGGTCTACCGGGTGCTCCACCAGGACCTGACGCCCAAGCAGGCCGTCGTGGAGCTCATGACCCGGGAGACCAAGGCGGAGCTCTAGTGGGTGCGGCCGACGCCGTCCGCATCGCCCGCGAGAAGGTGGAGCGGTTCCGCCGCGAGCCCTCCCTGTCGCGCGACGAGGCGCTCGGCCTCTTCGACGACGCCTTCGCCGCGCTCGGGAACGCCGCCGCACAGGCGAGCCTGCTCCGCAACGTGCACCCCGACGCTGCGGTGCGCGACGCCGCCGAGCGGGACGAGCAGGAGCTCGACGCTGCGCAGACCGAGCTCTCGCTCGACCGCGGCCTCCACGACGCGCTCGCCCGCGTCGACCTCGAGGGGGCCGACCCGGCCACGCGCTGGCTCGTGGAGAAGGGGCTCCGCGACTTCCGGCGGGCCGGCGTGGACCGCGACGACGCCACCCGGGCGCGGGTGCGCGAGCTGCGCGAGGAGCTCGTCCGCATCGGGCAGGAGTTCGGGCGGAACGTCCGCGACGACGTGAAGGAGCTCCGGGTCGACCCCGCCGAGCTCGAGGGGCTCCCCGACGACTGGCTCCACGCGCGCCCGGCCGGCCCCGACGGGAAGGTGCGGGTGACCACCGACCCCACCGACTACGTGCCGGTGGTCACCTGGGCGGCGAGCCCGGCGCTGCGCGAGCGGCTCTGGCGCCTGCAGCGGCAGCGGGCCCATCCCCGGAACCTCGACGTCCTGTCCCGCATGCTCTCGCGCCGCGCCGAGCTGGCCCGGCTGCTCGGCTACCCGAGCTGGGCGGCCTACGCCACCGAGGACAAGATGATCGGCGGGGCCGAGGAGGCCGCCGCCTTCGTGGAGCGCATCGCCGACGCCGCCGACGCGCGCATGCGCCGCGACCACGCCGACCTCCTCCAGCGCAAGCGGGCCGACTTCCCGGGCGCGGACCGGGTCGACCCGTGGGACTCGGCCTACTACTCCGAGAAGGTCAAGGCGGAGAGGTACGGCGCCGACGCCCGCGCCACCCGGCCCTACCTCGAGTACCGCGCGGTGCTCGACGGCATCCTCGCCCTCACCTCGCGCCTCTTCGGCGTGACCTATCGCCGCGTCCCCGGTGCGGAGACCTGGCACCCCGACGTGGAGGTGTACGACGTCGTCGAGGGGGAGCGCCCGCTCGGCCGCATCTGGCTCGACATGCACCCGCGCGAGGGCAAGTACAAGCACTTCGCCCAGTTCACCCGGGTGAACGGCCAGGCCGGTCGCCGGCTGCCGGAGGGGGTGCTGGTCTGCAACTTCCCCCGTCCCGGCGAGGCGCCGGCCCTGCTCGACCTCGTCGAGGTGCGCACCCTCCTCCACGAGTTCGGCCACCTGCTGCACCACGTGCTGGGCGGTCACGTCCGCTGGAGCGCGCAGTCGGGGGTGGCCACCGAGTGGGACTTCGTCGAGGCGCCCTCGCAGCTCCTCGAGGAGTGGGTGCGGGAACCCGAGGTCCTGCGCGGCTTCGCGCGCCACGTCGACACCGGCGAGCCCATCCCGGCCGACCTGGTGCTGCGTCTCGACGCCTCGGAGGAGTTCGGCAAGGGGCTCACCGTGCGGCAGCAGATGTTCTACGCGGCGGTCAGCCTGGAGCTCCACCGGCGCGATCCCGGGGGGCTCGACACCACCGCGCTCGTGGCCGCGCTCATGGAGCGCTACACCCCCTTCCGCCACGTGGAGGGCACCTACTTCCACGAGTCCTTCGGCCACCTCGACGGCTACTCGGCCCTTTACTACACGTACATGTGGTCGCTCGTCATCGCGAAGGACCTCTTCGCGGCCTTCCAGGCGGAGGGGATCCTGGCCCCCGGCCCGGCCCGGCGCTACCGCGCCACCATCCTCGAGCCGGGCGGCTCGCGGCCCGCCGCCGCGCTGGTGCGCGAGTTCCTGGGGCGCGATCCCAGCTTCGCCCCCTTCGAGCGCTGGCTCTCCTCCGGCCCCTGATCCACCGTGCGCCGCACCCTCCGGGCCGCCCCCACCTTGCTCCGCGTCGGCCTCGCCGAGGCGGTGGCCTACCGCGCCGAGTTCCTGGTCTGGCTCCTCTCCACCAACATGCCGCTCGTCATGCTGGCGCTCTGGACGGCGGTGGCCCGCGACGGCCCGGTGGGGCGGTTCGACCAGGCCGGCTTCGCCGCCTACTTCCTGGCCGCGCTGGTGGTCCGGCTCATGACCGGGGCCTGGGTGGTCTGGGAGATGAACTTCGAGATCCGCCAGGGGACGCTGGCCTTCCGCATGCTCCGGCCGGTGCACCCGCTCGTGGCCTACGCGGCCGAGAACGTCGCCGCCATGCCGGTGCGGCTCGCGGTGTCGCTCCCGGTCGCGGCCATCGCCCTCCTGGTGCTGGGCGGCAGCCACGTCACCCACGACCCCCTGCTGCTCGCGCTCTTCCCGGTCACCGTCTTCCAGGCCTGGCTCATCACCTACCTCGCCATGGCGGCGGTGGGCTGCCTGGCCTTCTGGTTCGAGTCGGCCACCTCGCTCTTCGACGTCTGGCTCGGCCTCTTCGGCATCTTCTCCGGCTACCTCGTGCCGCTCGAGCTCTATCCACGCTGGGTGTATGAGCTCTCCTGGTTCCTGCCCTTCCGCTACATGCTGGCCTTCCCGGTGGAGCTGGTCACCGGCGGGCTCACCCGCGCCCAGGCGCTCGCCCAGCTCGGCGCCCAGGCCGCCTTCGTGGTCGTCCTCCTCGCCGCCGCCGCCGGGATGTGGCGGCTCGGCACGCGCCGCTTCGCGGCCTACGGGGGCTAGGGCGGGCCATGCGCTACCTCCGGCTCCTCGCCGTGCAGTTCCGGGCCTCGCTGCAGACCACCATGCAGTACCGGCTCGACTTCCTGGTGCAGGGGGCCATGTCCTTCTTCTGGATGGCATGGGCGGTGGTGCCGCTCCTCGTCGTCTTCGGCAAGCGGGAACGGGTGGCTGGCTGGGACTTCGACGAGGCCCTCGTGGTGATGGGCTGGTTCCTCGCCATGAAGGGGGTGCTGGAGGGGGCGGTGAACCCATCGCTCGCGAGCGTCGTCGAGCACATCCGCAAGGGAACGCTCGACCTTGTCCTGCTCAAGCCCGCCGACGCCCAGTTCCTCGTCTCCACCGCCAAGTTCGCCCCCTGGCACGTGGTGGACCTGCTCGCCGGGATGGGGGTCATCGCCTGGGCGCTCCTGCGCCTCGGGCACCGGCCCGGGGGGCTCGAGGTGGCGTCGGCGCTCCTGCTCACCGCCTGCGCCGTGGCCGTCCTCTACTCGCTCTGGATCCTCGTGGTCTCGGCGGCCTTCTTCGTGGTGAAGGTGGACAACCTCTCCTTCCTCTTCCTCTCCATCTTCGACGCCGCCCGCTGGCCGGTCTCGGTCTTCAACGGCTTCTGGCGCTTCCTCTTCACGGTGGTCATCCCCCTCGCCCTCATGACCACCTTCCCGGCCGAGGCGCTGCTCGGCCGCATCCACCCGCTGGCGGTGCTGGCGGCCCTGGCCGGCTCGCTCGCCTTCGTGGCCTCCGCGAGGGTCGTGTGGACCCGGGCCATCGCGCGGTACACGTCGGCCTCGTCTTAGGTCGCGGCCTGCGCTAGATCGGACCCGATGCTCCGGCTCACCTTCCTCGGCACCTCGGGTGCCATGCCCACCGCGGGCCGCAACCTCTCCGGCCTCTCGGTGCGGCAGGGGCGGGAGCACTACCTCATCGACTGCGGGGAGGGCACGCAGCGCCAGATGATCCGGTACGGCACCGGCTTCGACGTGACCGCCATCTGCTTCACCCACTTCCACGCCGACCACTACGTCGGGGCCATCGGCTTCGTGCGCACCCTCTCCATGCTCGGCCGGGGGCGCCCGCTCGACGTCTACGGGCCGGCGCCGGCCCGCCCCTTCCTGGAGGGGCTGCTCCTCGGCGCCACCGACCCGATGGCCTTCGAGATCCGCATCCACGAGGTCCACCCCGGCGAGGAGATCCGGCGCGACGGCGCCACGCTCCGTCCCTGGGCCACGCGCCACCGCATCACCTCGGTGGGATGGGCCATCGAGGAGGACGCGCGTCCGGGACGGTTCCACCCGGAGCGGGCGCGGGAGGCGGGCGTCCCCGAGGGCGAGCTGTGGGGCGAGCTGCAGCGCGGCCGGGCCGTCACCCTGCCGGGCGGCCGCGTCGTCCACCCGGAGTCGATCGTGGACGCGCCGCGGCGCGGACGCCGCGTGGCCGTCACCGGGGACACGCGCCCGTGCGCCGAGACGGTGACGGCGGCGCGGGGCGCCGACCTGCTCGTGCACGAGTGCACCTTCGGGGACGGCGAGGCGGCCCGGGCCGTCGAGACCACCCACTCCACGGCCCGCGAGGCCGGACGGGTGGCCCGGGAGGCCGGGGTGGCGCGCCTGGTGCTCACCCACCTGTCCACGCGCTACGACACCGACCCGTCGCCGCTCCTCGCCCAGGCCACCGAGGAGTACGCCGGGGCGGTCGAGGTGGCGCGCGACGGCCTGGTGATGGAGCTTCCGTACCCCGAGTGAACGTGGCGACTCCCTCCCAAGACCTGGCCGGCTGGGTCCCCCGCCTCCTCGCCGCCTGGCGCGGCCTGCGCCGCGAGGTGCGCCG
>JBAVCR010000600.1:0-1789 GCA_049586815.1 Anaeromyxobacteraceae bacterium | reverse complement strand
ATCCTACACCGGCGCCCGGTCGCGCCGGCCCGTCCCTCGTCACCGGGACGGAAGCGGGGATTGGCTCCCCGGTCCGGCGGGGGCTATCCTCACCCGGCGTGGCACCCCCGGCACAGACACCCGCGGCGCCGGACTTCAAGCCGCACGTGTTCGGCAAGTTCTTCCTCCTCCAGCGGCTCGCCGTGGGGGGGATGGCCGAGATCTTCCGCGCCAAGGTCGCCGGCGCCGAGGGGTTCGAGAAGGAGATGGTGGTGAAGCGCATCCTGCCCGCGCGCGCGCAGGATCAGGGCTTCATCCAGATGCTGGTGAACGAGGCCAAGCTCACCGTCCAGCTCACCCACAACAACGTCGCCCAGATCTTCGAGTGCGGCACCATCGACGGCACCTACTTCATCTCGATGGAGCTCGTGAACGGCGTCTCGCTGAAGGACATGATGGTGTCCTTCGCGCGGTCCGGCACGGCCATCACCCCGGAGCAGGCCATCTTCGTCGTGCTCCAGCTCCTCCAGGGGCTCGAGTACGCGCACCGGAAGACCGACGCGCAGGGCAACCCGCTGCGCATCGTCCACTGCGACGTCTCGCCGGACAACGCGCTCGTCTCCTGGCAGGGCGAGGTGAAGCTGCTCGACTTCGGCATCGCCCGCGCCGCCACCGGCCTCTCCAACTACAAGGAGGGGATGCTGATGGGGAAGCTCGGGTACGTGGCGCCCGAGCAGGCCTCGCTCGACCGTCCCTGGGACCACCGGGTCGACATCTTCGCCGCCGGCATCGTCCTCTACGAGCTGCTCACGAAGCAGAAGCCCTTCCAGCGCGCCGTCGACGTCGAGTCGCTCATCCAGTCCCGGCAGGGCAAGGTGGTCCCGCCTTCCGAGATCGACGCGCGGCTCCCCCGGGAGCTCGACGCCATCGTGCTGCGGGCCCTCGCCGCCAACCCCGAGGACCGCTACCCCGACGCCCGCTCCTTCGCCGACGCCCTCGTCGACGTGCTCTTCCCGACCCCGCACTCGGCCATCCAGGACCACCTGGGCCGGCAGATGCACCAGGTCTACGCCGAGCGCATCGCGCGGCAGCGCACCGCGCGCGCCCACGACGCGCTCGTGATGAAGGTCCTGCGCAACGTGGCCGAGCAGCAGCGGGCCGCGGTCTACGACTCGGTGGCCCGCGCCGAGGCCACCGGACCCGTCCCGACGGCGGCCGCCCGCGCCGAGCTGGGCCTCCCGAGCATCGACATCGACGTCGACCGGGCCCCGCCACGCCCGGCCCCGCTGGGACCGGAGCGGGTCCGCACCGTGCGCGTCGGCGCCGGACGCGCCGTGGTCGTCGGCGTGGTGGCCGGCGTGGCCGTGGCCGTGGCCGGGCTCGTCGCCGCACCCTGGATGCGCGACGGCGTGCTCGTGGTCACCACCTCCCCGCCCGGAGCCACGGTCACCCTGGACGGCAAGCAGGTGCCGGGGACGACCCCCCTCGTCGTCGAGGACGTCCGGCTCTCCGGCAGCCACCGGGTCTCGGCGGAGGCCCCGGGGCGGCGCGGCGCGGCGCTCGAGATCCGCGGCGACCCGGGACGCCTCGCACGCACCGTGCACCTCGTCCTGCCGAGCGCCCTCGGCCCGCTCACCGTGGAGAGCGATCCCCCCGGCGCCGAGGTCCGGGTGGACGGCAAGCTGGTGGGACGCACCCCGGTCACGCTGGGCGACCTGCGGGTCGACGAGCGGCACCGCGTCGACCTCACCCTCCCCGGCCACGACGTGGACCAGTTCGTGGTCCTCCCGGAGAAGGACGGGAACAGGGT
>JBAVCR010000599.1:0-2378 GCA_049586815.1 Anaeromyxobacteraceae bacterium | reverse complement strand
GGTCGACCACCGGCGCGCCCCCCGCGAGCGCGGCGAGCCGGGCGAGGAGCGCCGCGGGGTACCCCGGGCGCGATCGGTAGTCGCGCGCCAGGCGGTTGAAGACCCAGCGGTCCGGATCCGCGACCTGAGCGCCTCGGCGTCCCACGCCGCGACCTTACCAGCTACACTGCGCCCCGTGCCCGAACCGGTCGTCCAGCTCCGCGGCGTCGAGAAGCGCTACGGCGCCTTCACGGCGCTCGCCGGCGTCGACCTCGACGTCGCCCCGGGCGAGATCCTGGGGCTCCTCGGACCGAACGGCGCCGGGAAGACCACGCTCATCAGCATCGTGGCCGGGCTCGTGCGGGCGAGCGCCGGGTCGGCCCGCGTGCTCGGCCGCGACGTGGTGGCCGACTACCGCTTCACCCGCCGTGCCGTGGGGCTCGTGCCCCAGGAGATCAACTTCGACCCCTTCTTCACGGTCGAGGAGACCCTGCGCTTCCAGGCCGGCTACTTCGGGGTGCGCCTCTCGCCCGGGCGGCTCGACGAGATCCTGGACGCCCTCGACCTGGCCGGGAAGCGTCACGCCAACACCCGATCCCTGTCCGGCGGCATGAAGCGCCGGCTGCTCATCGGGAAGGCGCTCGTCCACGAGCCGCGGGTCCTCTTCCTCGACGAGCCCACCGCCGGCGTCGACGTCCAGCTCCGGCAGCAGCTCTGGGCCTACGTGCGGCGGCTCCAGTCCCGCGGCACCACCATCGTGCTCACCACCCACTACCTCGAGGAGGCGGAGGCGCTGGCCGACCGGGTCGCCGTCATCGACCGCGGCCGGATCCTCGTCGTCGAGGAGAAGCGGCGCCTGCTCGAGCGGCAGGGCGGGAAGACGCTCCGGATCGCGCTCACCGCGCCGGTGGCCTCGCTGCCGCCGCCGCTCGTGGCGCTCGGCGCGCGGATCGAGGCGGACGGGGCGGCCATCGCGGTCGAGGCCCCTCCGGGTGGCTCGTTCGGGCCCGCGCTCGCGGCGGTGGCCGCGGCCGGGCTGCCGGTCGGCGACGTGGAGACCCGGCGCGCCAGCCTGGAGGACGTCTTCGTCTCCATCCTGGGGCGCGAGGGAGGGGGCGCCCCGTGATCGGGCTCGGCGTCCGCACGCTGTTCGTGAAGGAGTTGCGCCGGTTCCTCCGGGTGCCCGGGCAGACCGTGCTCTCGCCGCTCATCACGACGAGCCTCTACTTCCTCGTCTTCGGCTGGTCGCTCGGCAGCCGCATCCAGGAGGTGGACGGGATCCCGTACTCCCGCTTCATCCTCCCCGGCCTGGTGATGCTCGGCGTGCTCACCAACGCCTACCTGAACACCGCCTCCTCCCTCTTCGTCATGAAGCTCCAGGGCACGGTGGTGGACCTGCTCGTGTCCCCCCTCTCCTACGGGGAGATCCTCGGGGCCTTCGTGGCTGCCGCGGTGGCGCGCGGCATGCTCGTGGGCGGGATCATGTGGGTGGTCGGGTCGCTCTTCGCCGGGTTCGGGGTCGCGCACCCGGTGGCCGGCCTGGCCCTGCTCGTGGCGGTGGCGGCCGGATTCGCGGCGCTCGGGTTCATGACCGCCACCTGGGCGGCGAGCTTCGAGCAGGTGAACTTCCTGCCCACGTTCATCGTCACGCCGCTCACCTTCCTGGGCGGCGTCTTCTACTCCGCGTCGATGGCCCCGGCGCCGCTCCGGTGGCTGACCCGGGCGAATCCCATCTACTACCTCGTCGAGTCCCTGCGCTGGACGGTGGTTGGACGGGCGGACGCGAACCCGCTGGCGGGGTTCGCGGTGGCGGTCGTCCTGGCCTTCACGGCCATGGGGGCCGCCTACCTGCTTCTCCGGAGCGGATGGAGGCTCCGGGCGTAGGCCGGCAAAAACCGCCCGCAGTTCGGGATTTACTTCCGCCCGTCGTCGGTTATCCTACGGCCCCCAATCCAAGGCCCAATTTTCCTGGAGGTTTTCGCAATGCGTCTCGTTCTCGCAGTCCTGCTCGCGCTGGCCGTCACGGCGTGCAAGAAGTCCGAAGCGCCCGTCGCCGCCCAGGCTCCCGCCGCCGCCGCGGGCGCCCCCGCCGCCGGCGCAGGTGGCGTTCGCGGCAAGCTCGTCGAGCGCATCGACGCTGCCCCGTACAGCTACCTCAAGATCCAGGGCCCCACCGGGGAGATCTGGGCGGCCGTGCCGCAGGCGGCCGTGGAGAAGGGCGCGGACGTGGTCATCGAGAACCCGATGCCGATGGACGGCTTCGAGTCGAAGACCCTGAACCGCAAGTTCGACAAGATCTACTTCGGCACCCTCGGTGGCCAGGGTGGCGCGCCGCAGGCGGCCGCACCGGGCGCTGCGGGCGGCATGCCCGGCATGCCTCCGGGTGGCATGCCCCCGGC
>JBAVCR010000598.1:0-1819 GCA_049586815.1 Anaeromyxobacteraceae bacterium | reverse complement strand
GGACCCGCCAGCCCTCCCCGTCGCGCTCGCGCACGACGAGGAACGTTCCCCGGGCGGGGTCTCCGCCCTCCCGGACGAAGGTGCCGATGCGCGCCTCGAGCCGCCCGTCGCGCGAGGTCACGGTGCGCACCGTCCTGCGCACCGAGGGCAGCGGCGGCGCCGGCTCGAGCGGCGCGTCGAGGGCGGCCATCCACCGTCCCGACGGGTCGCGGGCCCAGACCGTCACGTAGCGGACCGGGGAGGGAGGGACCCCCTTCTCCGGCCAGGCGTAGACGGCGTCGCCGATGGTCCAGCCCAGGTCGCCCGACGGCGCGATCCCGGAGTCGGTGGGCTTCCAGCGGAGGGTGGGGCCGCCCGGGGTGAGGAACCGCGTCCAGCGCTCCCGGATGGCCTCCCGTCCGACCTGCAGCGCGGAACCGGCGAAGACGGAGTCGGGTGCGACGCGCGCGAGGAACCCCGCCTCGTCGCGCGCGGCCACCGCCGCGTCCCAGGCCCGGTCGACCTGGTCCAGCTCCGGGGCCGGCCCCGACCCGGCGAGCAGGACGGCCAGCACGGCGGCGGCGGCCCCGATCACGGACGCCCTCAGGCGAAGCGCACGCCTCGCTTCATCTCGCGGAGCCGCTTCACCCGCTCCTCGATGGGGGGGTGGGTGGAGAGCAGCGCCGCAAACGAGCGGCCGTGGAGCGGGTTCACGATGTAGAGATGCGCGGTGGCGGGCCCGGCGTGCTGCATGGGGCGCACCTCGTTCGCCTGCTCGAGCGAGAGGAGCGCCTGCGCGAGCGGCTCGGGGTCGCCGGTCATCTCGGCGCCGGTGGCGTCGGCGGCGTACTCGCGGGAGCGCGAGACGGCGAGCTGGATGAGCATGGCCATGATGGGGGCGAGGATGGCCCAGGCGAGCGCCCCGAAGACGTTCGTGTCGTTGCCTTCGCCGTCGCGGGCGCCCAGGCTGCCGAACATGCCGGCCCACTGGATCATGTGGCCGAGCGAGGCGACGAGGCCGGCGATGCCGGCCGCCACCGTGGCGATGAGGATGTCCCGGTTCCTCACGTGGGCGAGCTCGTGGGCGAGCACCCCCTCGAGCTGGCGCCGGTCGAGGATGCGCAGGATGCCCTCCGTGACCGCGACCGCCGCGTGCTCGGGGTTGCGGCCCGTGGCGAAGGCGTTCGGGGTCTCGGACGGGATGAGGAAGATGCGCGGCATCGGCATCCCCTGCTTGCGGGTGAGCCGCTCCACGATCTCGTACACCTCGGGCAGCTGCTCCCGGGTCACCGGCTGCGCGCCGTTCGTGGCGAGGGCGATCCGGTCCGAGAACCAGTACATGACGAAGTTCATCACGAGCCCGATGCCGCCGAAGAGCAGCATCCCCTGGGCGCCGCCGAGCATGTTGCCGCCGATGGCGAGCACGGCGATGAGGCCCGCCATGAGGACGAAGGTCTTCAGGTAGCCGCTCGAGCCGGAGACCTTGGGCGCGGCCGTCGTGCGGGTGGCGGTGGGTTCGTTCCAGGACATGGCGCCGATCTAACCACTGCAACCCGCCGGTCAATCCGATCGAAAGCCCCTTTCGGGGAATTCTCGAACGGCGACCGAGAGTTAGCGCATCGGTCCCGTCCGTGGTAAACGCGGAACCGGGTGATATCGGAGGCGGTCATGGCGGCGAAGGCGGCGAAGGTGGACCGGAGTTCCCGGCAGCTCGAACTGGTGGCGCTCGACCCGGCGCCCGCCCGCGGTGCGGCGCGGAAGGGTCCGGCCAAGGCGCCGAAGCGGCCGCCCGGGAAGGCGCCCGGGGCGCGGGACGGCGGCAGGAAGGACGTCGCCGAGC
>JBAVCR010000597.1:0-4448 GCA_049586815.1 Anaeromyxobacteraceae bacterium | reverse complement strand
GCGACGCCCGTGCCTCCCATCGACGTCTGGCACGTCCAGCAACTCGGTGCGGAGACGCTCCTGCGCGGCCAGAACCCTTACGCGTTCGGGTCTCCCAACATCTACGGCCCTGGAACGCCTTACCTGGATCCGGCGGTGCTCTCCCCCGACGGGATGGCCATTCTCGCCTACCCGTACATGCCGCTCGTGCTCCTTCTCGATCTCCCGGCGGCGGCCCTCGGGGACGTGCGCTGGGCGCTCCTCGGCGCGCTCCTCGCCGCGGCCTTCCTCGTCCGGGCCCTGGGGCACCGCTCCCTCGCGGCGGAGCTCGCCGGGTGCCTGCTCCTCGTCCAGCCGCGGGGCTGGGCGGTCGTCGAGATGGCGTGGACCGAACCCTTCGTCCTCTTCGGGGTGCTCGCGACGGCGCTCGCGGTGACGAGGGATCGCGATCCGGGGGCGAGTTCGGGGACGGGGCGGCGGGAGTGGGTCATACCCGGAATCGTCGCGGCCCTCGCCGCCTCGACGAAGCAGTACGTCCCCCTCCTGCTCGTTCCCTTCGTCACGCTCCTGCCCCCGCGCGCACGCCTGCGCGCGGTCGTCCTGGCGGCGGCAGGAGCGGCCCTGATCGTCCTCCCCTTCCTGGATGCCGATCCCGGAGCGTTCGTCCGCGGCGTCGTCGGCTTTCAGCTCCGGCAACCGTTCCGCCCGGACGCACTCTCCTGGCCGGCGGCGATCCACGCGCAAGGGGGGCCTCGCCTGCCACCCTGGCCGGCCTTCCTCGCAGCGGGACTGGCGCTCTTCGTGCTCCTGCGGAGGGAGTCGGGTGGCGCGCGCGCGATGCTCGCGGCGTCCTTCGCCTGGCTCGTCTTCGTCGCCCTCAACAAGCAGGCGTTCCTCAACTACTACTGGCTCGCCGTGGGGCTGCTGTGCGCGTCGGTGGCGATGCTCACCGCCCCCGCATCGCCGCCGCGCGCGCCGGATCCAGCCGCTCCACCTCACGCATCGCCGCCTCGGCACCCGCCGCATCCCCGCCCTTGAAGCGCGCCACCGCGAGGTTGGCCCAGGCGTTCGGGTTGTCGGGCTCGAGTGCCGCGGCGCGGGCGAGCGCCTGCGCGGCGCGCGCGTGGTCTCCCTGGACGCCGTACGAGATGCCCAGGTTGTACCAGGCCTCCCCGTAGCGGGGGTCGAGCTCGATGGCCTGCCGAAGGTGCCGCGCCGCCTCGTCCATCTGCCCGAGCTGGGCGAGCCCGATTCCCACCACGTTCCAGGCGCGCGCGTTCCGCGGGTTCATCCGCAGGGACTGCTGCCCCGCGGCCACCGACTCCTCCATCCTGCCCGTCTCGTGCAGGGCATCCCCGAGCCCGGCCCAGGCCGCCCAGTTCCGTTCGGTGACGGCGATGGCGTGGCGCCAGAGCGGCTCCGAGGACCGCCACGTCTCCGCCTGTGCCGACGCGGCCACCGAGAGGGCCGCGAGGGCGGCGACCGAGGCCGCCGACGCGGCGATGCGGCGGGCCCGCGACGCCCCCGCGAGCCACCCCACGGTCCAGCTCACCGCCACGAGGATCCCGACGGACGGGATGTACGTGTAGCGATCGGCGCGGGCCTGCACGCCGACCTGCACGATCCCGATGACCGGCACGAGCGTGCCGAGGAACCAGAGCCAGCCCCACGGAAGCCATGGGCATGACCGGCGACAGGCGAAGGCGACCACCGAGAGGGCGAGGACGAGGATCGCCGACCCGACCACGAGCCACGCTGCGAAGGGGACGCCGCCGATCGACGGGTGCGGGTAGAAGGCGGCGAGCCCCGACGGCCAGAAGGTCTGGCCCAGGTAGGCCGCCACGGAGACGACGGCGTTCGCGAGGCGGTCGCCGATCGGGATCCCCTCCAGGCTCGACATCGCCACCTCACGCTGGGCAACGACGGTCACGACCGACGAGGCCACGGAGAGCGCGAGAAGCGGCAGCTTCTCCCTGAGGAGCGGCCAGGCCCTCCGCAGGTCGAACGGCGCATCGGGCTGGAGGCCGCCCAGGCGCCCGAGCGGCCAGGCGTCGACGAGGAGCAGCACGAAGGGCAGCGTCACCACCATGGGCTTCGCGAGGAGGCCGAGCGCGAAGGCGACGACGACGATCCCGTACCGCCAGGCGCGCTTCTTCCGGACCCACCCGGTCCAGGCGATCAGGGCGACGAGCCAGAAGCAGGTGGACAGGACGTCCTTCCGCTCCGCCACCCAGGCCACCGACTCCACGTGGAGCGGGTGGACCGCGAAGAGCGCCGCGGCGAGCGCGCTCCGCCAGGTGGAGCCCGTCGCCCCGCGCAGCCACGCGAGGAGGAGCACGCCGTTCACCGCGTGGATCGCGACCGAGACCGCGTGGTGCATCCCGGCGTCCATGCCGAACAGGCTCACGTCGGCCATGTGGGAGAGCCAGGTGAGCGGGTGCCAGTTCGACCCGTGCATCGCGCCGAAGGCCCAGCGCACGCCGGCCCAGGAGAGTCCTCCCTGCACCACCGCGTTCGAGGTGAGGTAGGTCTGGTCGTCGACGTTGACGAAGCCGAAGCCGAAGGTGGCGCGGTAGACGACGAGGGCGAGCGCGAAGATCGCCGCGCCGAGCAGCGGGGGCAGCCAGCCCGGCGTGGGCCCCTGGCCCTCTCTCAGTTCTTCCCGGCGCACGCCTGCTTGCCGCGCTGCGCCCCGGCGCTCGCCGGTTCGATGGCGATCGCGGCATCGTAGCGCTCCGTCGCCGCTGCGCAGTCGCCCTTGCCGGCGAGCGCGTCCCCGAGGAGCACGAGCGCACCGACGTTCCGCGGGTCCTTCTCGAGCACGGCCCGGCCCTCGGCCTCCGCCTTGTCCCACTGCTTCGAGCGGAGCAAAAGCTCGCCGAGCTTCACGCGCCGCGCGAGCGCGGCCCCCTCGACCTCGCCGGGCATGGTGGCGCGATCCGGCGCGTCCACCTTGCGCGCCTCGTCGGCCGAGATCTCCTTCAGGGCGAGCTGGATCCGGGCCCGGATCCGGTCGCAGTAGTTCACCTTCATGAAGGGCTCGTAGGCGAGCAGCCGGAACTGTCCGTCGGCGACGCCGATCACCGGGTGGAGGCGAACCCCGAGCTTTCCGTAGAGGCGGTCCTCCTGGTCCACGAGCACCGGCATCCGGATGCCCGTCTCGGACACGGCCGCGCGCACGTCCTTCGGGTCCCACCGGGAGGAGACGATCGCCACCCAGTGGACCGGCTTGCCCTGGAACTCCGCCTCGCAGGCCGCCATGGCCTTGAGCGTCTCGGTGGAGTGCTCCTGGCGGGGGCGGAAGAAGATGAAGACGTTGGCCTGGGCCTGGGGGACGAGGAGCGGCTCCTTCCCCCCGTCGAGCGTGGGCAGGACCTCCGGCTCGATGCGATCCCCCACGGCGGCGCTCGTGAAGGCGTCCGCCCCGCCCGGAGCGGCGAGGAGGACGAAGGCGAGGAGCCGGGCGGCGAGCAACGGCCTACTTCCCTGCCGCCGGCGCTGCGGCCGCGGCCTTCACCTTGCGGTCGTAGGGCTTCGCGTCGTGGCAGGTCTTCGCGCAGGAGCCACCGTTCGGCATCGGGGTGAAGCCGACCTTGAGCACCCAGCCCTTCGAGCCGTAGGGCACGCCGTCGCGGATCTGGTGGGCCTGCTTCGACGCATGGACCTCGTGGCATGCGCGACAGGTGCGGCCGCGATCGGCCTTGTTCACGTGGACGAAGTGGAGGTTGCGCGACCCGTCCCGGAACCCGGTGAGCGTGGTGGTCTCGGCGTTCTTCGCCACGTCGGCGTTGTGGCAGGTGAAGCAGAGCTCGTAGTTCTTGGGGTCGTACGGAGCGTAGAAGTCGGCCGGGTAGGCCGCCACGAGGAGCCGGAAGTTCTCGCTCCCGTGCGTCTGGTGGCAGGAGGAGCAGTCCTTCGCGGCCACGGGCGCATGCCACTCCTTGTTCTCGGCCAGCCACTTGCCGAAGTTGGTGAGCGTCTTCCCGCCGTCGTCCTTGAGGCCGTCCACGGAGTGGCAACTGACGCAGAGGTCGAAGGGGAGCTGGGTCAGCAGCTTCTCGACGTTCGCGGCATGGGGGTTGTGGCAGTTCAGGCACTTCTTCCCCTCGGTGAGGGCGGCGTGCTTCACCTTCGCCCCCTCGGCCACCGACTTGATCCCGGCGTGGCAGGAGAGGCAGAGCGCGCTCGCCTCGTCGTGGAGCAACTTCGCCCGGCGGGCGTCGTGAGCGTTGTGGCAGGCCGTGCAGTTCGCCTTCGCGGGGGGGTGGGTGTGCTTGCGGGCCAGGATGGGCTGGAACTCGTCGTGGCACTGCAGGCAGAGCTGCGCCCCGGCCGTCGTGACCTTGCCGGGGTTCTTCGCGTCGCCCCGCTCGTGGCAGATGGAGCAGTCGCCGGCGGCGAAGGGCGCATGGGTCCACGCCGCCTTCTCCCCCTTCGGGAGCGGCGCCTGGCTGGGCGGCTTCGCGGGG
>JBAVCR010000596.1:0-7640 GCA_049586815.1 Anaeromyxobacteraceae bacterium | reverse complement strand
CGCCCGGCACGCGCTCCACGTCGAGCCCGGCGAGCGCGCCGGCGTCGCTCCCGGGCCGCACGAGCGCCCGCACCGCATGCCCTCCGGCGAGGAGGTGGCGGCACAGCCAGGAGCCGAGGAACCCGTTCGCCCCGGTGACGAGCGCGCGCATGGGACAAGGCTTATCATGCCGCCCATGAAGACCGTCCGCGCCACCTGCCCCTTCGACTGCCCGGACGCCTGCGGGCTCCTCGTCGACGTGGAGGGCGACCGCGTCGCCCGCGTGCACGGCGATCCCGACCACCCGTACAGCCGGGGCAGCCTCTGCCCCAAGATGAACGGCTACGAGCGCAGCGTGCACGCCGAGGGGAGGCTCACCACCCCGTTCGTCCGCACCGGGCGGAAAGGGGAGGGGAAGTTCCGCCCCGTCTCCTGGGACGAGGCGCTCGCGCTCGTCGCGGGGCGCCTCGGGGAGGTGGCCGCCGCGCACGGTCCGGAGGCCATCCTCCCGTACTCCTACGCCGGCACCATGGGGCTCGTGCAGCGGAACGCCGGCCACGCCTTCTTCCACGCGCTCGGGGCCTCGCGCCTCGACCGCACCATCTGCTCGCCCGCCAAGGGCGCCGGGTGGAAGGCGGTCATGGGCGACACGCTCGCGCCGCACCCCGACGAGTCGCTCGAAAGCGACCTGCTCCTCCTCTGGAGCATCAACGCCGTCGCGACCTCCATCCACTACGTCGCCCGCGCCAAGGAGGCCCGCCGTCGCGGGGCCGAGCTGTGGGTGATCGAGACCTACCGGACGCCCACCGCCGATCTCGCCGACCGGGTCCTGCTCCTCCGGCCCGGCAGCGACGGGGCGCTGGCGCTCGGCATGGCCCACGTGCTCTTCCGGGACGGGCTCGTGGACCTGCCCTTCCTCTGCGCGCACGTCCAGGGCTGGGAGCGCTGGCGCGAGGAGGTGCTGCCCTCCTGCACGCCGGCATGGGCAGCCGGGAAGACCGGGCTCGACGCCTCCGCCATCGAGGAGCTGGCTCGCCGGTACGGGGGGGCGCGGGCGCCCTTCATCCGCCTCGGAAGCGGCCTCTCCCGCTACGGCAACGGGTCCATGAACGTCCGCGCCATCACCTGCCTGCCGGCGCTGGTGGGCGCCTGGACGCGCCCGGGCGCGGGGCTCCTCACCTCGACGAGCGGCAGCCAGGCCTTCGACACCTCGATCGTCACCCGCGAGGACCTCCAGCCGCGCCCCACCCGGCTCGTGAACATGAACCAGCTCGGCCACGCGCTGCTCGAGCTCGACGCACCCCGCGTGATGGCGCTCTTCGTCCACACCGCGAACCCCGCCGCGGTGACGCCCGACCAGGAGAAGGTGCTGCGCGGCCTCGCGCGCGAGGACCTCTTCACCGTGGTCCACGAGCGCTACCTCACCGACACCGCGCGCCACGCCGACGTGCTGCTCCCCGCCACCACCGCGCTGGAGCACGACGACCTCTACTGCTCCTACGGGCAGTACGTGGTCCAGCGGGCCCGCCCGGCGGTGGCCCCGCTCGGCGAGTCGCGCTCGAACTGGGACCTGTTCCGCGCACTCGCCGGGGCCATGGGCATCGACCACCCGTTCTTCCGGCAGACGGCGGCCGACCTCGTCGACGCGCTGCTGGCGACGCGGGCGCCGCTCCGCGAGGGGATCGACGTGGAGGCGATCGCGGAGGGGCGCGGCGTGGAGCTCCACCTGCCTCCCGGATACAAGGCGAGGTTCCGCACGCCCTCGGGGAAGGTGGAGATCGAGAACCCGCGCCAGCGCCACCCGCTGCCGCGCTGGCTGCCGAGTCACGAGGAGGACGGCGAGCTGCCGCTCCGCCTCGTCACCGGCGCGTCGGTGTGGGGACTCAACTCGTCGTTCCGGGAGCGCCCCGAGCTTCGCGAGCGGGAGGGCGGCGCGAAGCTCATGGTGAACCCGGCGGACGCCGCGGCGCGCGGGCTCGCGGGGCCGCGCGTGGTGGCGTGGAACGGCCTCGGAGAGGCGACCTTCGACCTCCTCGTCACCGACCGGACTCCGTCCGGGGTGGTGGTGGCCGAGGGCGTTCCCTGGCTCACGCACGTCCACGGCGGACGCACCGTGAACGCGCTCACCTCCCAGCGGCTCACCGACGAGGGTGCGGGAAGCACCTTCTACGACAACCGCGTCGACGTGCGTCCGGAGGCCTGATCGGTCCGGCCCGGTGGTCGTGCAACCATCGGGGATCGCCCGGGAATCGGCCATCCGAGCAGGCCGGACCGCCGCGGCTGACAGCCGTTCCCGGGTGGGGTATAAGCAGACCCCCTGCCGCCGGGCGCCGCGCCGCGCGCGCCGTACCCGGGGGCCAACCTCTCTCTCGGAAGGAGACGTCGCGTGGCCAACCCCGTGATCGACGCGTACCTGAAGCACGTGGAGGAGCGGAAGGGACAGGGCATCCCGCCCCGCCAGCTCGACCCGGAGCAGACCCGCGAGGTCGTGAAGCTTCTCGAGAAGCCGCCCAAGGGGCAGGAGGCCTTCCTCCTCGAGCTGCTTCGCGATCGCGTCTCCCCGGGCGTCGACCCCGCCGCCGAGGTGAAGGCTGCCTTCCTCGCCGAGGTGCTCACCGGCAAGAAGAAGTCGCCGGTCATCACCAAGAAGGACGCCGTCTTCATGCTCGGCACCATGGGTGGCGGCTACAACGTCCCGCCGCTCGTGGCCGCGCTCAAGGCGAAGGCGCTCGCCGACGACGCCGCCAAGGCGCTCTCCGGCCTCACCTACGTCTACGACTCGTTCGACGACGTGGCCGCGCTGGCCAAGGCGAAGAACCCGGCCGCGAAGGCGGTGCTCGAGTCCTGGGCCGCCGCCGAGTGGTTCACCTCGAAGCCCGGCATCCCCGAGACCATCAAGGTGAAGGTCTTCAAGGTCGACGGCGAGATCAACACCGACGACTTCTCGCCCGCCGGCGACGCCTCCACCCGCCCGGACATCCCGCTGCACGCGCTCGCCATGGGCAAGACCCGCTTCCCGGGCGGCCTGAAGACCATCGCCGACTTCCGCAAGGAGGGCTTCCAGGTCGCCTTCGTGGGCGACGTGGTCGGCACCGGCTCGTCCCGCAAGTCGGCCATCAACTCGGTGCTCTGGGCCATCGGCGAGGACATCCCCTTCGTGCCCAACAAGCGGCGCGGCGGCGTGGTCATCGGCGGCGTCATCGCCCCGATCTTCTTCAACACCGCCGAGGACTCTGGCGCGCTGCCCATCAAGACCGACGTCTCGAAGCTGAAGACCGGCGACGTGGTCGTCATCGACTCGAAGAAGGGCGAGATCCGCTCCGAGTCGGGCGAGGTCCTCTCCACCTTCAAGATCCAGCCCGACAACCTCGGCGACGAGTACCGGGCCGGCGGACGCATCCCGCTCATCATCGGACGCGCAGTGACCGACAGGGCCCGCAAGACCCTGAAGAAGGGGCCGTCCGACGTCTTCCTGGTGAAGAAGAACCCCGTGCCGAAGAAGGGGCAGGGCTACTCGCTCGCCCAGAAGATGGTCGGCAAGGCCTGCGGCATCGCCGGCGCGCTGCCGGGCTGGTACGTCGAGCCGAAGATGACCACGGTCGGCAGCCAGGACACCACCGGCCCCATGACCGCCGACGAGCTGAAGGAGCTCGCCTGCCTGAAGTTCCAGGCGCCCATGTTCATGCAGTCGTTCTGCCACACCGCGGCCTACCCGAAGGCGGCCGACGTCAAGATGCACAAGACGCTGCCGAACTTCGTCGTCGATCGCGGCGGCGTGTCGCTCCGCCCGGGCGACGGCGTCATCCACTCGTGGCTGAACCGGCTGCTGCTCCCCGACACCGTGGGCACCGGAGGCGACAGCCACACCCGCTTCCCCATCGGCATCAGCTTCCCGGCCGGCTCCGGCCTGGTCGCCTTCGCGGGCGCGCTCGGCTTCATGCCGCTCGACATGCCGGAGAGCGTGCTCGTCCGCTTCAAGGGCAAGCTCGCGCCCGGCATCACGCTCCGTGACGTGGTGAACGCCATCCCCTACTGGGCCATCAAGCAGGGGCTGCTCACCGTTCCCAAGAAGGGGAAGAAGAACGTCTTCAACGGCCGCATCCTGGAGATGGAAGGGCTGCCCGACCTCACCGTGGAGCAGGCCTTCGAGCTCACCGACGCCGCCGCCGAGCGCAGCGCCGCGGCCGCCGCCGTGGCCCTCTCCGAGAAGACGGTGGCCACCTACCTGCGCTCCAACGTGGCGCTCATGAAGAAGATGATCGCCGACGGGTACCAGGACGCGAAGACGCTCCAGGGGCGCATCGCCGCCGCCGAGAAGTGGCTGAAGAAGCCCGAGCTGCTCAAGGCCGACAAGAACGCCGAGTACGCCGCGGTCATCGAGATCGACCTGGCAGAGATCACCGAGCCCATCCTGGCCTGCCCGAACGACCCGGACGACGTGAAGCTCCTCACCGACGTCGCCAACACCAAGATCGACGACGTCTTCCTCGGCTCCTGCATGACGAACATCGGCCACTTCCGCGCCGCCGGCGAGATCTGGAAGGGGCAGAAGTTCAACCCGGCCGTGCGCACCTGGATCTGCCCGCCCACCCGGATGGACCAGCAGGAGCTGCGCGACGAGGCCTACTTCACCGTGTTCAGCCAGATCGGCGCCCGCATCGAGACCGCGGGCTGCTCGCTCTGCATGGGCAACCAGGCCCGCGTCCCGGGCAAGACCACGGTGTTCTCCACCTCGACCCGGAACTTCGACGACCGCATGGGCGACGGCTCCCAGGTGTTCCTGGGCTCGGCCGAGCTTGGCGCGGTGGCCTCCAACCTGGGGCGCCTCCCGACGAAGGAGGAGTACTTCGCGGCCTACAACGAGAAGATCGCCCCCCGGGCCGACAAGGTCTACCGCTACCTCCAGTTCGACGAGCTCGCCGACTACAAGCCCGCCGACAAGAAGGGGCTCCGCGTCGTCGCCTGATCGACCGGGCCGACGCCGGCGTGGACGGGCCGCTCCCGGGAGGGGGCGGCCCGTCGTGCTTCCGGGGCGGGGGGCGCTCCTCAGGTCCGGGCGTGGCCCGACACCCAGCGCTCCATCTCGGCGGCCGGCATCACGCCGCTGTGCCGGGCGATCTCCTGGCCGCCGTGGAAGAGCACGAAGGTGGGGATGGCCCGGATGCCGAGGCGCGCCGAGGCCTCCTGCTCCTCGTCGCTGTTCACCTTGAGGACGAGGACGTCCCCCGCCGTCCTCCGCCCGACCTCGGCGAAGATGGGGGCGGCGGTGCGGCAGGGGCCGCACCAGGGGGCCCAGAAGTCCACCAGCACGGGGACGGGGGAGTTCCGGACCGCGAGGTCGAGCTGGGCGCCGGTCACCGCCCGGGGCTCCCCGGTCACGTCGAGGGCGGCCTTGCACTTGCCGCAGACCGGGGCCGAGCCGGGCGGGGCGTTTCCGATGCGATTGAGGGCGCCGCAGGAGGCGCAGACATGGGCCTTCATCCTGGGGAAGCTAAGGCGCCCCGGGGCGTTGGCAAGGGGCGCCCCGCGGCCCGCTCCGGGGGTTGCGGGGCCCGGTCCCCTCGCGTATCAGCCATGCATGCCCCGCGTGGACGACATCGAGGTGACGGAGGATTTCACCGCCCGGGCCCGCTGCGACGAGGGCTTCCTGCACGTCCGCCGGCTGCGGGCACGGAACCGGCGCGTCGACGGCTCCCTCTCCGGGATCTACCGGATCGACGTCCTCGACCGGCCCACGCTCGACGCGGTGGCGGTCTGCATCTGGGCCCGCACGCACCGGGGCATCGAGGTCCTGCTCCGGCGGCAGCTCCGGCCGGCGGTGCTCTTCCGGCGCGGCAAGGTCCGCGCCCTCCCCGAGCCCGAGCCGCTCCTCTACGAGGAGATCGTGGCCGGACTGCTCGAGCCGGGGGAGCAGGGGCAGGAAGCCCTCCGGGCCCGGGCCATCGAGGAGGCGCGGGAGGAGGCCGGGCTCGAGCTCGACCCGGCCCGCGTGGAGCCGCTCGGCTCGGCCTTCTACACGCTTCCCGGAATCGTCTCGGAGAAGATCCACCTGATGGCCGCCGAGGTGGACCGCGGCTCCGGGCCCGATGAGTTCGACGCGCCCGAGGAGGGAGACGGGTCTCCGCTCGAGGAGGGAGCCACGCTGCGCTGGCGCGTCCTCGAGGAGGCCATCTCGGACTGCGAGTCGGGTGGGATCGAGGACGCGAAGTCGGAGCTCGCCTTCCGCCGCCTCCACCACCGCCTGGGGCGCTGAGCCCCCGAGGAGAACCCATGGCCCGCGCCACGCGCACGACGAAGAGGAAGCCCCGGACCCGCGTGGAGCGGGACACCCTCGGGGAGGTGAAGGTCCCCGCCACGGCACTCTGGGGCGCGCAGACGGCCCGCGCGGTGGAGAACTTCCCCATCTCCGGGCTTCGCGAGCCGCGCGCGCTCGTCGCGGCGGTGGTGCAGGTGAAGCTCGCCGCGGCCCGCGTGAACGCGCGGCTCGGGCTCCTCCCGCGCCGGAAGGGGCGCGCCATCGAGGCGGCCTGCCGGGAGGTGCTCGCGGGGCGCTGGGACGACCAGTTCGTGGTGGACGCCTACCAGGCCGGCGCCGGGACCTCGTTCCACATGAACGTGAACGAGGTGCTCGCCAACCGCGCGGCCGAGCTCCTGGGCGGACGCCGGGGGGACCGCTCGGTCGACCCCAACGACGACGTCAACATGGCCCAGTCCACGAACGACGTGATCCCGACGGCCATGCGCCTCGCCGCGCTCGCCACCGGGCCCGCCGTGGTCGAGGCCCTCGAGGGGCTCTCCGCGACCTTCGCCCGGAAGGCCCGCGCCTGGGACGGCATCGTGAAGTCGGGGCGCACCCACCTCATGGACGCGACGCCCATCCGGCTCGGCCAGGAGGTGTCGGGCTGGTCCGCCGCCCTGGCCGCGGCGGCGGCCCGGGTGAGCGACGCCCTGCCGGAGCTGGCCGCGCTCGGGATCGGGGGCACCGCCGTCGGGACCGGCGTGAACGCCCACCCGCGGTACCGGGAGCTCGTGGTCCGGGAGCTGTCCCGGGTCTGCAAGGTCCCGCTCTTCGCCGCGCCGAACCCCTTCTACGCCATGCAGTCGCTCGCCCCGTTCGCCGCCCTCTCCGGGGCGATGCGGGTGGCGGCGCTCGAGCTCGTGCGCATCGGGGGGGACGTCCGGTTGCTCGCCTCGGGTCCCGCCACGGGGCTGGGCGAGCTGCGGCTCCCGGCGGTGCAGCCCGGGTCGTCCATCATGCCCGGAAAGGTGAACCCCTCCATGGCCGAGATGCTCGCCATGGTGAGCCACCAGGTGATCGGGCTCGACGAGGCCGTCTCCTGGGCGGCCGCGGCCGGGCAGCTCGAGCTCAACGTCACGATGCCGCTCGTGGCCTGGGATCTCCTCCACCAGATCGAGATCCTGTCGAACGGGGTGCGCGCCTTCGACCGCCGCCTCGCCCGCGGGCTCGAGGCCGACCCGCAGCGGGGCCGCTTCTACGCCGACCGCACCGTGAGCCTCTCCACGGCGCTCGCCCCGCGCATCGGCTACGAGGCAGCCGCGGCCATCGTGAAGGAGTCGGTCCGGACGGGCCGCTCGATCGCCGACCTCGCGGTCGAGCGGGCCGGAATCCCGGCGCGGGAGGCGCGCCGGCTCCTCGATCC
>JBAVCR010000595.1:0-7891 GCA_049586815.1 Anaeromyxobacteraceae bacterium | reverse complement strand
GAGCAGGGCCGCCGGGATCGGGACGGCGAGGCGGGCGGCGCTGGGCACGCCTCCTTTCCTAGGCGGCCCGGGTCCGGCGCGCAGTACCATCCCCGGGACCGCGATGAGCGACCTCACCCACCTGGAGCAGTCGGTCCTGCACGCCATGCTCGCCGGGGAGCACCCGGTGCTGGACGCGCTGCGCGACCAGCTCGAGGGGCTCACGGTCTCCGGGCGCGAGGTGACGGCCACCACCTTCACGACCGGGCTCCTCCCCGCAGCCGGCGCGCCCCGGGCTCCCGTCGCGGGCCGCCAGGCGGTGCTCGACGACCTCTACGCCGACGTCCCCGGGCTCGCCGGAGGCGCCTCCTTCGCGCTCTTCGTGGAGGACGGGCGGCTCGCCTGCCTGCGCGGCTCGACCTTCGGGGGAGAGCGCTGGCCGGCCGACCTGGCCGGCTTCACCCTCCACCTCGTCGACCCCGAGCGGGACCTCTCCGACCTCGATCCGCCGCCGTGAGCGGCAGTGCCGGGTGTCAGTCGGCGGGCGGCACGACCCGGTTCAGGAAGAGGGGGTGGTGGCGCTTGTTGCCGTAGAGCGGGCGGTAGCGATCCACGTTGTACATGGTGGCCACGTCCACCTTGCGCGGCCCGAGCGCCGGGTCGGGGATGGGGACGAGCTCGTAGCAGCCGTTCACGAGCGCGCTCATCTGGCCGTGCACGCCGTCGAGGAGGGCGTCGAGCGCCATGGTGCCGAAGGTGGAGGCGACGAGCTTGTCGATGAAGTCCGGGTCGCCGGAGCGCAGGTCGTAGGTGAGGTCGGAGACGATGGTCTCCTCGCCGGAGCGGCGCTGGATCTCGTCGGAGAGCACCTCGGCCACGCTGGCCTTCTTGCGGCGCCCGAGCGCGTCGGGCCGGCCGTACTCCTGGACCTCGTAGCCCTTCCAGGTGGCGCCCTCGGAGAGGATGACGAGCACGTAGTTGGAGGGGTTCTCCTTCTTCTCGGTGATGAGGAGGTGGATGAGCTTCTCGAGGTCGACCGGGTACTCGGGGATGACGCAGCGGTTCGAGGTGACGTGGGCGGTGTAGAGCGCCGTGAAGCCGGCGTCGCGCCCGAAGACGCGGAAGATGCCCACCCGCTCGTGCGAGCCGATGGTGGTGCGCTGCCGGTCGATGGCGGCGGTGGCGCGGGTGATGGCGGTGGAGAAGCCGACGCAGTACTCGGTGGACCGCACGTCGTTGTCCATCGTCTTGGGGATGCCCATCACCTTCACGCCGCGGCGATCGAGCTGGGCCGCCGACTTGAGCGTGCCGTCGCCGCCGATGGCGATGAGCGCGTCGAGCCCGAGCCGCTCCAGGTTCTCGAGCACCACCTCGGTGAGGTCGTAGTAGGTCCCGCCCTTGCCCTGCGTGGTGGGAAGGTTGCGCCCGGCCAGGTGGGGCGGGGGGGCGAGGACGGTGGTCGGCCCGACCCGGCTGGAGTGGAGGATGGTTCCCCCGTGCCGGTCGATGGTGCGGGTGTTGTCGCGGTTCAGCTCGATGACGTAGCGGGCCTCGCTCTCCGGGTCGTCGAGGTTCACGTGGGTGAGCCCCTCGAAGCCCTTGCGGATCCCCACCACCTCGAGCCCGTTCTCCCAGCCCCGGTAGGTGACGCTCTTGATGACCGAGTTGAGCCCCGGAACGTCGCCGCCACCGGTGAGGATCCCGATTCGCCGTCTCGCCATGGGGCGGGAGTCTAGCAGGTGCACCCGTCCCAGAAGGCGCGGAGGTCGGGCGCGAGCGGGGCCTCCAGGTCGACGCGGGCGCCGGTCTCCGGGTGGGGCAGGGAGAGCCGCCAGGCGTGGAGCGCCTGCCGGGGCAGCCGCAGCAGCGCGTGGTCGGCCTCGCTCATCTCCCGCCTCGTGAAGCGGTCGAAGATCATCTCGTCCGGGCCGTAGATCTTGTCGCCCACGAGGTGCAGCCCGGCGTGGTGCAGGTGGGCCCGGATCTGGTGCTGCCGCCCGGTGCGGGGGTGGCAGGCGAGGAGCGCCACCGGCGCGCCGTCCGGCGCGCGGCGCCGCTCCAGCACGTCGAACCCGGTGCGCGACGGGAGCCCGCCCGCGGCGACGTGCATGCGCACCTTCACCCCGCTCGACCCGGTGAGCGCGAGCGGCGCCTCCACCTCGAAGCGGTCCCCGTCCGGCCAGCCCTGGGCGATGGCCAGGTAGGCCTTCTCCACCCGGCCGGCGGCGAAGGAGGCCTTGAGCGCCTTCGTGTACCTGGGGGCGCACCCGCAGGCGAGCAGCCCCGAGGTCTCCCGGTCGAGCCGGTGCGCGGGGTCGACCTTGCGGGCCGGGTAGGCCGTGCGGGCGAGCGCGGTGAAGGTGTGCTCGGCGTAGCGGGCGGTGGGGTGGACGGGGAGGCCCGCCGGCTTGTCCACGACGAGGAGCCGGGCGTCGTCGAAGACCACGCCGAACTCCATCGGGGTCTCCGGCTCCGGGTCGGCCTCCTTGAGCAGCGCGAAGCGCATGCCGGGCTGGACGCGGGTCGAGGGCTTGAGCCGGGAGGGTCCGTCGTGCTCGATGCGGCTCTCGATGAGGCGCTGGATGCGCTCGCGCGAGAGGCGCCGGATCTTTTCCTGCAGGTAGCGGTCGAGGCGCCAGCCGGCGTAGTTCGGCTCGACCTCGAATGGGACCCGCACGAGAGGCATGGCGGCGCACCATACACGTCCCGGCGTCGCGCGGGGAAGTGCCCGTCTTTGCAGGTGTTCCACGGCGCCCCGGACACGCCCTGCCTTTTCTTCAGGCGGTCGTTGACCAACGGGACCGGGACCAATACAACGAGATCCCGGCGTGAGGCGCGTCGCGGTCATCATCCCCGCAAGGTTCGGGGCAAGTCGCCTCCCCGGGAAGCCCCTCGCCGACATCCACGGAAAACCTCTCGTGGCGCGCGTGGTGGAGCGCGCCCGGAGGGCCAACGGAGTGGACGTGGTGGTGGTGGCGACCGACGACGAGCGCATCGCAGGAGCGGCCCGGGCGGCCGGCGCCGAGGTCGTGCTCACCGGCCCCGCCGAGACCGGGACCGACCGGGTCGCCATGGCGGCGCGGGGCATGGTGCCGCGCCCCACGGTGGTGGTGAACCTCCAGGGCGACGAGCCGCTCATCGAGCCGGCCGCCATCGAGGCCCTGCTCCACGCCATGGACGAGGGGGGCACCGAGATGGCCACGCTGGCCCGCCCCCTCGACGAGGGGGAGTGGTGCCGGCCGGAGGTGGTGAAGGTGGTCACCGACCACGCCGGGCACGCCCTCTACTTCTCGCGCGCCTGCATCCCGGCGCGCCCCGACGGGAGCCCCTCGCCGCTGGCCCGGGCCCACGTGGGCATGTACGCGTTCACCGCCGCGTTCCTGGAGCGGTTCGCGTCCCTCACGCCCGGGCGGCTCGAGCGGGAGGAGCGGCTCGAGCAGCTGCGCGCCCTCGAGCACGGCTTCCGCATCCGCGTGGTGGACACGCGCTACAGCGGCTTCGGCGTCGACACGTTGCAGGATCTGGAGCGGGCCCGCGCGCTGGTCGCGGCGGGCCGGTAGAGGGGAAAGGGGCAGGCCATGGTTCGGGGCAAGAAGACCAAGTTCATGTTCGTCACCGGCGGCGTGGTGAGCTCGCTCGGCAAGGGGCTGGCGGCCTCGTCGATGGGCGCGCTGCTGGAGAACCGCGGCCTCGAGGTCACCCACCTCAAGCTCGACCCGTACATCAACGTCGACCCGGGCACGATGAGCCCGTTCCAGCACGGCGAGGTCTACGTCACCGACGACGGCGCCGAGACCGACCTCGACCTCGGGCACTACGAGCGCTTCACCAGCGCCAAGATGACGAAGAAGAACAACTACACGACCGGTCGCATCTACCAATCGGTCATCAACAAGGAGCGGCGCGGCGAGTACCTGGGCAAGACCGTCCAGGTGATTCCCCACATCACCGACGAGATCAAGGCGGTCATCCGCGAGGCCGCCGACGGCTGCGACATCGTCATCGTCGAGGTGGGCGGCACGGTCGGAGACATCGAGTCGCTGCCCTTCCTCGAGGCCATCCGCCAGATGAAGTACGACGTGGGCAGCGAGAACGTGGTCTACGTGCACCTCACGCTCATCCCCTACATCGCCGCCGCCGGGGAGCTGAAGACCAAGCCCACCCAGCACTCGGTGAAGGAGCTGCGCGAGATCGGCATCCAGCCCGACGTCCTGCTCACCCGCGCCGACCGGGAGATCTCCCGGGAGATGAAGGACAAGATCGCCCTCTTCTGCAACGTCGACCCGTCGGCGGTCTTCACCGCCCGCGACGTCTCCTCCATCTACGAGGTGCCGCTCGCCCTCCACAAGGAGGGGCTCGACGACAAGCTGGCCGAGCTGCTCAACATCTGGAGCCGGGCCCCCCGCCTCGAGCGCTGGGAGAACATCGTCGAGAAGGTCACCCGCCCGCGGCAGGGCGACGTGCGCATCGGCGTGGTCGGCAAGTACGTCGAGCTGGTGGAGAGCTACAAGAGCCTGAACGAGGCGCTCGTCCACGGCGGCATCGCCAACGACTGCAAGGTCCGGCTGGAGTTCATCGACGCCCAGAAGCTGGAGGACGGCGACCTCTCCGCGCTCGACAAGGTGGACGGCATCCTGGTGCCGGGCGGCTTCGGCATCCGCGGCACCGAGGGCAAGATCCTGGCGGTGCGCCACGCCCGCGAGCGCAAGGTCCCCTTCTTCGGCATCTGCCTCGGCCTGCAGATGGCCACCATCGAGTTCGGGCGCAACGTGCTCGGCCTGGAGCGGGCCAATTCGCTCGAGTTCGACGAGGCCACCCCGCACCCGGTGGTCACCCTCATGGAGGCGCAGCGCGGCGTCGCCGACAAGGGCGGCACCATGCGGCTCGGCACCTACGCCTGCAAGCTCGAGAAGGGCACCAAGGCCCGCGAGCTCTACGGCCAGGAGATCGTCCAGGAGCGCCACCGCCACCGCTTCGAGTTCAACAACGCCTACCGGGAGCAGTACGAGAAGGGCGGCATGGTGGTCTCCGGCACCAACCCGGAGCTCGGGCTGGTGGAGATGATCGAGCTGCCCAACCACCCCCACTTCGTGGGCTGCCAGTTCCACCCCGAGTTCAAGTCGAAGCCCTTCCGGCCGCATCCGCTCTTCGCCGGGTTCATCAAGGCGTCCATGGCCCAGCGCGACGCCCGCGCCCGGGAGGGCGGCGCCGAGGTCACCAAGCTGCCGGTGGGCAAGGGCGCTTGACCGCCCGCGGGGCCCCCGGGCCCCGCCCGCGCCGGCGCCGTGGAGGTCCCATGGAGAAGGTCCGAGCCCGCATCGGCGGGCACGAGGTCGGAGACGGCCGCCCGCTGCTCCTCATCGCAGGCCCCTGCGTCATCGAGTCCGAGACGCAGGCGCTCTCCCACGCGCGGCGGGTGAAGGACCTCGCGGCGCGGCACGGGCTGCCGGTGGTCTTCAAGGCCAGCTTCGACAAGGCGAACCGCTCGTCCGGGAAGAGCTTCCGCGGCGTGGGGATGGAGGCCGGCCTCCGGGTCTTCGAGAAGGTGAAGGCCGAGCTCGGGCTCGCCACCCTCACCGACGTCCACGAGACCTGGCAGGCCGAGCCGGTGGGCCGGGTGGTCGACGTCCTCCAGGTCCCGGCCTTCCTCTGCCGCCAGACCGACCTCGTGCTCGCCTGCGCCCGGCACGGGCGGGCGGTCAACGTGAAGAAGGGGCAGTTCCTGGCCCCGCGCGACATGCGCCACGCCGTCGCCAAGTGCCGCGAGGCAGGCGCCGAGAACGTGCTCCTCACCGAGCGGGGCGCCTCCTTCGGCTACGGGAACCTGGTGGTCGACATGCGCGGGCTCGTCATCATGCGCGAGCTGGGCGTGCCGGTCTGCCTCGACGCCACCCACTCGGTGCAGCTCCCCGGCGCCGCCGGCGACGTCACCGGCGGCGAGCGGCAGTACGTGGCCCCGCTGGCCCGCGCGGCCGCGGCGGTGGGCATCGACGCGCTCTTCGCCGAGATCCACGAGGACCCGGCCACGGCGAAGTCGGACGGCCCGAACTCCCTCGACTTCGACATGGCCGACCGTCTCCTCCGGGACGTGCTGGCGATCCGCAGGGCCCTGGGCCAGCCATGAGCGGCGAAGGGGACCTCTTCGCCCGCGCCGCCCGGGTGCGCCTCGTGCTGCTCGACGTCGACGGCGTCCTCACCGACGGCCGCATCTGGTTCGGGCCGGACGGGGAGGCGCTGAAGGCCTTCGACGTCCGTGACGGCCACGGCATCGTCCGGCTGCGCGACCAGGTCGACTTCGGGGTCATCTCCGGCCGCCCGGGGCTCGCCACCCGGAAGCGGCTCGAGGACCTCGGCTTCAAGCACATGATCTTCTCCCAGAGGGACAAGCTCGACGGCTACGCGACGCTCGCCCACCTGGGCATCGGGGACGACGAGGTCGCCTACATGGGCGACGACGTGAACGACATCCCGCTGCTCCGGAAGGTGGGGCTGTCGGCGGCCCCGGCCGACGCCTATCCCGACGTGCTCGGGGAGGTCCGCTTCGTCTCCCGCTTCCCGGGTGGCCGGGGGGCGGTGCGCGAGCTCTGCGACCTCATCCTGAAGGCGCGGGGGCCCCGGAGGCCGTGAGCCAGGTCCCGTGGGCGAAGCGGGTGCGCCGCACCCTGCGCATCTGGGCCATCCACGCCGGGATGTGGCTTGGAGGGATCCTTCCCTTCCGGGTCACCTGGGCCGCGGGCGGGCTCATCGGCCAGGTGGCGTGGTGGGTGGGGCGCCGCGACCGGGAGCTCGCCCTCGCGCACCTCGCCCTCGCCTTCCCGGAGAAGACCGAGGCGGAGCGGCGGGAGATCGCGCGCGGCTCCTTCCTCCACTTCGGCCACGGCGCCGCCGAGGTGGCCCAGATGGCCCGCATCGACCGGAACCTCGCGTCCTACATCTCCTTCGCCGGGAACGGGGAGGAGCTGCTCCGCGCCGCCAGCCAGGCCGGGAAGGGGTTCGTCTTCGTCACCGGCCACCTGGGCAGCTGGGAGATCCTGGCCCGACGCATCGTGTCGGCCGGATGCCCGGCGGTGGTGATCGCGGCCCGCAGCTGGGACCGGCGCATCGACGACCTGGTCGAGGAGTTCCGCAACCGGGGCGGGGTGCCGACCCTCTTCCGCGAGGACCCCTCCGGCGGCCGCGCGCTCCTGAAGGCGCTCCGGGCGGGCAAGGCGCTCGGGATCCTCATCGACCAGGACACGAAGGTGCAGAGCGTCTTCGTCCCGTTCTTCGGCCACCTGGCGGCCACGCCCCGGGCCGCGGCCGACCTCGCGATCCGCTTCGGGTGCCCGGTCTTCGTGGGCTGGTCCCGACGCCGAGGCCCCCGCGCGGGCGACGGCTACGTCCTCGAGGTGGAGCCGGTGCCCTTCGACGCCGCGCCGGCCGACAAGGAGGCCGAGGTGCTCCGGATCACGGCGCACTGCACGGCGCGCATGGAGCAGGCGATCCGGAAGGCCCCGGCGCAGTGGGTCTGGATGCACCGCCGCTGGAAGACCAAGCCGCCGGAATCCCGGTAGTTTTCCCCCTACGCAAGGATGGTGCCGGAAAGCCCTTGTGGCCTCCGAGGCCTCCGGCTATCGTCTCATTTAGCAAGGGTTGTGCCACTTGACTTTCCATCAGGAAATTGCCCGCGTGGGCGCCCGGTTCCGGGGAGCGAGACCCCTCGTGGGTTGCGCTGTGTCAATTGCAGCGCTGCTCGTCACCGGATGTGACGCGGCCGGGCCGGCCGCCGAGCCGCGCCCGCCCGAGGTCTCGATGGAGGGGGTCCAGTTCCGGGCCTGGCGAGGGGCCGACCTCGCCGCCTCCGGTACCGCGGCCCGCGCGGTCTACCTGCGCGACGAGGGGCTCGTCGACGCGGCGGACGCCCGTGTCACCC
>JBAVCR010000594.1:0-19608 GCA_049586815.1 Anaeromyxobacteraceae bacterium | reverse complement strand
GGCGAGCGCCTGGCGGACCAGGCCGCGGAGGTTGCGCACGGGGAGGCGGGCCACCCGGGCGCCCCCCGCCTCGGCGGAGATCCGCGCGGCCGGCAGGAGCTGGGCGGCGATGCGGGCGAGCGAGCCGCGGAACCGGACGGCGGCCTCGACCGGATCGTGCACCAGGTAGTCCCAGGGCTCCTGCCGGGACCAGGCGTGGATGTCGAAGCCGCGGGGGACGGCGAAGTCGGGACGCTTCCGGTCGGCGGGGTCGAGCGCGAGCTCCTGCACCCGGTCGAGGAGGAAGAGGCGCACGGCCTGCCGCAGGTGGCAGTGGCCGACCAGGATCCACTGGCCGCGCCGCCAGGCGTAGCCGTACGGGTCGACGTGGCGCCGGGAGACGGATCCGTCGGTGCGCCGGTAGGTGATCCGGATCCGCTTGCGCCGCTCCACCGCGTCGGTGAGCGTCTCCAGCCAGCCGCGCAGCACGCTCTGCTCGAGCACCGTCCCGTCGGCCTCCAGGGAGGCGGCGCGCGGGGGCAGGCCCTGCGACCCGACGATGAGCTTGCGGAGCGCGATCTCCAGGTCGTCGCGCAGCGGGTGGTCGTGGCTCCGCAGCGCCGCCTGCCCGGCGGTGAGCAGCACCGCGGCCTCCTCGGCGGTGAAGGCGAGGCGCGGAAGCGCGCAGGCCGACGGGTCGAGCAGGTACCCGCCGTGGTCTCCCTCCTCCTCGAGGAAGCTCACCGGCAGGCCGATGGCCTTCAGGTCCTGCTTGTCGCGGGTCCACTTCTTCTCCCGCGCGTCGGGACGCCCGGCGTAGTCGTCGGGGAAGGCGGCGTAGATCTCCTCGCGGGAGGCCGGCTCCCGGCGGGCGTGGAGCCAGGCGGCGAGCCGGAGGAGCCGGGCCTCGGCGCTGCGCTGCGCGGGCCGGGTGGGGGGAGGTGGGGGAGGCATGCCCGACGCGAAGTCTAGCCCATCGCCGCGCCCCCGCGCGGAGATTCCCTCGGCCGGCCCGTGCGTGCATCACTCAGGGTCTCACATTCGCCGCAGGGCCCCGACGGTGACGTTGGCGGGCCCGCCGTTCCGTCGTATCTCCTCCGGGTCTCCCGGGCGGTGGAGCGGGGCGCCTCGGGTTCTTGACGGTAGGTGAACATGCTCCGCTTCCTGCGCAGGTTCCCGGCTCCGCTGCCCGCTCCCGAGCGGGCCGGCTGCACGTGGTGACCGGCCGCGATCCGCTCAAGGCGATGCGGCTCCTCGAGGACGAGCTTCTCGCGGCGAACCGGGAGACCCGCCGCGAGGCCTTCCGGCTGCTGTAGCGCGGTGGCGGCGGCCCGGGCCGGCGGAGCTGGGCCGGCGAAGCTTGCACCGGGGGGGCGGGTGGTTACACTCGACTGTCCCGCCATGCCCGACGTCGAACCCCAGAACGGGTCAGCCCGTCCAGGCCTCACCCGCCGTGCCTTCCTCGGCGGGCTGGGCGCCCTCGCCGGCGCGCTGGTCCTCGCGCCGCGGCTCGCGCGGGCCTCCGTCGTCCCGGCGGAGCGCGGGGAGCGCGTCCTCTCCTTCGTCCACACCCACACCGGCGAGCGGCTCGCGCTGCCCTACTGGGGCGACGGCCACTACCTCGCCCCCGGTCTCTCCCGCATCGAGGACCTGCTGCGCGACTTCCGCACCGGCGAGCGCCACCCCATCGACCCGGCGCTCCTCGACCAGCTCCACGATCTCCGGCTCGCCACCGGCTCGACCGCGCCCTTCCAGGTGGTGAGCGGCTACCGCTCCCCGGCCACCAACGCCGCGCTCCGGGCCAGCCGCGGCGGCCAGGCCTCCCGGAGCCTGCACATGCAGGGGCGGGCCATCGACGTCCGCCTCGCCGACGTCTCCACCCGGGTGCTCCGCGACGCCGCGCTCGAGCTGGGGCGCGGCGGCGTCGGCTACTACCCCGATTCCGGCTTCGTGCACGTCGACACCGGACCGCGGCGCCGCTGGTAGGGACCGCGTGAAGTCCGGCAACCCGACCTGGACCTGGATCGCCCCCCTCGGCGCGGTCGGCGTCCTCGCGCTCTCCTTCCTCTTCCCGCATCCGGCCACGAAGGGTCTCGCCGCCCTGGCGCTGGCCTTCGCCGTGTTCTCGGCGGTCCACCACGCCGAGGTCATCGCCCACCGCATCGGAGAGCCCTTCGGCACGCTCGTCCTCGCCGTGGCGGTCACCGTGATCGAGGTGGCCCTCATCGTCTCCCTCATGCTGGCGGGTGGCCCGGAGAAGGCCGGGCTGGCCCGGGACACCGCCTTCGCCGCCATCATGATCGCGGGAAACGGCATCGTGGGCCTCTGCCTGCTCGTCGGCGGGGTGCGCCACCACGAGCAGGGGTTCCAGGTGCGGGGCGCGAGCGCGGCGCTGGCGGTGCTCGCGGCGCTCTCGGTGATGACGCTCGTGCTGCCGAACCACCTGGTGGCGACGCCGGGTCCCACCCTCTCCGCGTCGCAGCTCGGCTTCGAGGGCGTCGTCTCCCTCGTCCTCTACCTCACCTTCGTCTTCGTGCAGACGGTCCGGCACCGCGACTACTTCCTCGCCGAGAGCGCCGGGGAGGACCACGCGGAGGCGCCGTCCACCGGGGCGGCGATCGCCAGCCTGGCGCTGCTCCTCGTGGCGCTCGTGGCGGTGGTCGGGCTCGCCAAGGTGCTCTCCCCGGTGGTCGAGGCCATGGTCGCGGAGGCCGGCGCGCCGGTCGCGGTGGTGGGCATCGTCATCTCCATGGTGGTGCTCCTGCCCGAGGCGCTGGCGGCGCTCCGGGCGGCCAGGAAGAACCAGCTCCAGAACAGCCTCAACCTGGCGCTGGGGTCGGCGCTGGCCTCGATCGGCCTCACCATCCCGGCCATCGCCGTGGTCTCGCTCGTCTTCGCGAAGCCGCTCGAGCTCGGCATCTCCGCCAAGGACACGGTCCTGCTCGCGCTCACGCTGGTGGTGAGCGTGCTCACCCTGGGCACGGGGCGGACCACCGTGCTCCAGGGCGTGGTGCACCTCACCATCCTGGCCGCGTACCTCTTCCTGGCCGTCGTTCCCTGAGGCCGCCGGGGCCGGCGCCCCGGTCAGGCCGGCGGCAGGTCGAGCGCGTAGTCGTGCGCGTCGAGCGCGGCCCGGTCCATCTCGCCGGCCCGGACGCGCCGCACGACCTCCTCGCGCGGCAGGTCGAAGATGGCCTCCAGGATCTGCGCGTGGTGGGCCGGGTCGGCCTGCCCCATGAGGAAGAGCACGCGGGCGCTGTGCTGGACGTAGCGGGGCGAGAGGAGCTGCCGCCGCAGCAGCTGCATGATCACCGGGGCCTTCTTGCGGTCGAAGCGCCCCGGCTCCCCGCGCCGGTCCTGCTCGGCGAAGAAGGCCGCCGTCCACTCGTCGTGATAGGCGAACACCTTGTCGAAGAGGGACCGGTCGAAGCGGGTCCCCGCCGCGACCGCCTCGGCCTTCCGTCCCAGCACCACGCCGTCGGCGGTGAGCTCCTGCCGGAGCAGGTGGCCGTCCCGGGTGACGGGCGCCGCGTGGTGCACGAGCGACCAGAGCCACGACACGTAGATGCGGTAGGTGGCGAGGTCGTTCATGAAGCGGAGCTTCAGCTCGTAGTCGTCGATGGCGGCCGCGAAGTTCCCGTTCAGGATCTGGAAGCCGTAGTTGGCCGCCATGTAGAACGAGTGCTGGACGTGCTCGATGGTCACGTCGCCGCGCGGCACCTCGTAGATGGCCTTCCAGAGGTCGGGCGAGAGCAGCTTCTCCGGCGCGTCGGTCGCGTCGCGCGTCACCACAGTGGGGGTGATGCGCCCGGCCGCGTCGAGCACGCCGCGCGACTGCAGGAGCTCCCGCTCCGCCGGCGACAGGCCGGAGGCCGGCGTGGGGACCGGCTTGCCGGCCACGTCGGTGGTCTCGAGCGGCCGGTCCACGAGCGCCTGCAGGTCGGCCAGCCGGGCCTGCAGCGGCCCGTTGCCGGCCGCCACGTACTCGGTCTCGGGGCTCGCCACCCAGCTCTGCCGGTAGGCGTCGTAGAGCCGCCCCTTCACCGCGCCGGACAGCACCTCGGCGAGCGTGGGGCGGGCGCCGGCCGGGAGCGGCGCGTCGGGCACGAAGGTGAGCCCGAGCAGCCGCTCGCGCATCTTGTCGACCACCATGGCGCGCAGCGCGAGCGGGTTGTAGCGCGACCGGCCGTACGGATCGCCCTTCTGGTAGATCATCACCGCCGCCATGCCGCCGATGGGCGAGGCGTTCACGAGCTCGCCCCCCTTCATGCCGGCCATGGTCATGAGCAGCGCGTTGTAGCGCTGGTAGGCGATCATGTTGGGGGTGGCCATCCCCACCGACTGCGGGTCGGGGAAGACGCCCCCGGGATCGTCCTTCCACATCTCGATCAGGCTGCCCAGGTAGTCCCAGCGCCCCACGTTGGTGCCGAGCAGGCGGCGGCGGAAGGTCCAGGCGATGGCCGGGAGGTAGCGTCCGGCGATGCCCTCCTCGTAGAGCATCTTGGCCTTGAGCGTGCCGGCGGGGACGCCGATGAGCTCCTCGATGCGGGCGAGCAGCCGCTCGACGACGAGCGCCTCCCGCGGCGTCTGCATCTTCGGGATGTAGTAGTACGTGCCGCTCCCCAGCTTCCGCAGCGCGTCGAAGTTGTTGAGCGCCCAGAGCACCGCCACCACCACCGTGCCCGGGGCCGGCTTCCCGTCGACGAGCACGTGATCGAAGCGGAGGTGGATGCTGGGCGGGCGGGCGAGCCGCGTGGGCCACTGGGCCGGGGGGCGGTCGATCCGGTAGGCGCGGGTCTTGCCCTTCTTCACCACCTCGTAGGGCCGGGTGTCCCACTTGCCCTCGAAGATGTCCTTCGCGTTCTGCAGGGCCGCGTAGACCCCCACCGGCTCGGCGGCGGGCGACCCCTCGGGGCGGAAGTGGGAGGGCGACGCGTCCTCGAAGTCCGGCATGTTCATGGGCGCGGCGCTGTTCAGCGCGTTCATCGCCATGTCGAGCGGGGCCCAGGGGCCGGTGAGCTCGAGCCCCGGGTTCCGGGACGGGTGGACGTGATCGGGGATGGCGACGTCGTCGTTGAGGCGCCAGGCGAGCGGGGTCGCCTTCCCGTGGAAGTTGTCGAGGAGCCCCTGGACGATCTCCCGGTAGGTCCGGGCGCGGCCGCCGAGGGGATCCTCGAAGGTCTCGTCCCAGGACGGCCAGGCGAACTTCTCCGCCACCGGGGCCGGCCTCGCCAGCACCGCCCGCCGCTCGGCGAGCGCGGCGGCGATGCCCGGCTCCACCTCGCGGGTGAGGGTGGCGATGGTCTCGTAGACGTCGAGCTCGCGCCCGTTGACGGTCTTCTTCCCGAACAGGCCGGGGAACTGCTGGAGCACGTCCGCGCGGATCATGGGGTTCGGCCTCCGGTCAGGCTGCGATGAGCTTCGTGAGCGCCACCTTGTCCGCGGCGAGCAGCTCCTTCACCCGCTCCGCCGCCACGTCGGCCACGATGATCTCGCCGACCTCCTCGTTCACCACCGAGAAGAGCCCCTGCTTCTTCATGCCCTCGGCCTGGCGCTGGTTGTCGTCGGTCGGGGTGACGTAGTGCACCGAGTAGATCTTGTAGCGGTGCATGAGGAAGAGCTGGAGCAGCGTCATGAGCCGCTTCTTGCGCAGCGCCAGGTCGAAGTTGTTCTGGTCGCGGACCGAGAGGATGTTGCGGCCGCGGCGGTCCTGGATGACGGCGAAGACCACGTTGGCGCGGACCTTGCCGTCCGGGCCGAGCAGCGCGAGCTCGAGCAGGTCGGAGCCGGCGGTGCGCGGCTTCAGGGACACCTTGAGCTTGTCGGCCACGCCGTGGTGCTTGCGCCAGGCGTCGATCCAGTCCTCGAGGAGCTTGGGCGGGACCTCGGTCTGGACGAGGTGCTGGTGCTGCGTCGAGCCCTGGCCCATGGCCTTCGTGGTCGAGGTGCGGCCGGAGATGGACATGAGCACCGCGTCGACCCGGTTGCCGCCCACCAGCGTCTGCGGGGTGCGGTACCCCGACTCGAGGAGCCGGAACTTCCGCTGCAGCCGGGCCAGCGCGAGCATCCCGTCCTGGCGGAGCGCCGTGGCGAACTCCTCCGAGGCGAGCCCGTCGATCTGGTGGCCGCCGTAGGTGATGAAGTTGAAGACGAAGCCCATCTTGCCGAGCTCGACGGGGAAGGCCCGCATCTGCTCGTCGTTCATGCCGGTCGTGTCCCAGTTGAAGGACGGCGACAGGTTGTAGGCGAGCATCTTGTCCGGGTAGACCGCGTGGATGGCGTCGGCGAAGGTCTTCGCGTCGTGGAGGTCGGCGGTCTTGGTCTCCATCCAGAGGATGTCGGCGAAGGGAGCCGCCGCCAGCGACTTGGCGATGGCGTAGTCGATTCCGCCGCGCACCTGGTAGTAGCCGTCCGGCGTCTTCGCGTGCTCGCAGTCCCAGGTGATGTCGACGCCGACGGTGTGGGCCTTCTCCCGGGCCTTGTAGAACGGGGCGCGGGAGGCGAAGGCCATCCACTGCTCCTTCGTCATCGGGGGAGGGTCGCCCTCGTTGTGCCGGAAGGCGATGACGTTGCCCACCGCCTCGGCGTAGGTGGAGATGCCGGCCTCGGCCTGCCAGGAGTCGACGAACTTGTCGAAGACGCGGTCGAGCGCGGCGTCGACCGAGAGCTTGCCGGCCTGCTCCTCGGCGGCGGCGGCGGCGATGGCCTTCGCGAAGCCGTTCTTCTCGAGCCAGGCGTCGGCGGCCGCGTACTCGTCCTCGCCGAGCGCGTAGAGCAGGTGGCCGGAGAGCTCCTCGACCCCGGCCCGGTGGAACTGGCGCAGGATGGCGAGGAAGGCGGCCTTGAAGGTGGGGATGGAGACGTTGGTGGCCCCCAGGATGAAGGGCTGGTCGCGGTCGTCGGAGCGGCCGTCGAGGAGCGTCGCCGACTCGGCGTCGGTGCGGGCCACGATGATGCCGGCCACGCCCATGACGTCGAGCTGGAAGCGGGCCGCGGAGAGCCGCTTCACCTGCTCGTCCTCGCTGACGAGGACCTTTCCGCCCTGGTGCCCGCACTTCTTCACGCCGGGCTTCTGGTCCTCGATGTGGTAGCCGGGGACGCCCACCTCGACGAAGCGGCGGATGAGGTTGCGGACGTGGGCGTCGCCGCCGTGGCCGGTGTCGGCGTCGGCGATGATGAAGGGTCGGAAGTCCACCTCCGGCGTGGACTTGCGCTGCTCGTCGCTCATGCGCGAGCGGGCGTGGAACTGGTTCTTGTCCGCGGTGAGCAGCGCCCGGACGATGGGAGCGGCCTCGTCGGGGACCTGGCTGAGCGGGTAGCTCGCCAGGTCGGGGCCGGGATCCTCCTGGTCGGAACCCTTGGCCGAGGTGGCCCAGCCGCCCAGGTAGATGCCCTCGATCCCCATCTTCTTCATCGCCACGGCCTGGCCGGGCGAGTACGGGCCGAAGGTGGTGATGCTCCGCTTCTCCGAGAAGAGCTGGCGCAGCCGGGCGTGGAAGGCCTCGGCGGCCTCGCGGGCGACCGTGTAGTCGGGGTGGATCGTCCCGCGCTGCTCGATCACCTCGCGGGCGGTGTGGACGCGGCGGATGCCGGCGAACCGGGGGCTCGCGAACCACTCGCGAAGCTGCGCAACTTCCTTCTCGAAGTCCATGGAGTCTCCTGGGTGGGCCAGGAGATGTAAGGACGTGCCACCGCCTTGTCCCGTCCCAGGCAGGAATTCGCCGTCAAGCCGCCCGGTCGATCGGGGAGGGGGGCCGTAAAATCTTCACAGGGGATCACCCCTGCGGGACCGCGCGCCGGGCGTGCGCCGCCCGGATGGGACGCTAGTTCGAGCCGACCGCGGAAGCCGTGCCCTTCGGCGTCGGCCAGGCGGCCTTGCCGTTGGCGTCGCGCAGGGTCATCGTCGCGTCGCCCTTCTTCACCCACTGGGCGACGATCCCGTACTTGCCCGAATAGGTGAACTTGGAGCCGCGCACGGTGACCTCGTCGCCGGCGGCGAGCTTCACGTTCTGCTTGTCGATCCAGGACTCCGGCCCGAGGTGGACCGAGACCTGCTCGTCCGCCACCTTGATGACGAGTCGCACCGCCTTCGCGCCCTTGCCGTTCTCGACGCGCTGCTCGCCGAGCACGGTGCCGTTCACGGTGACCGCGGTGGAGGGGTCGAACTTCGCCTTGCCCGCCTTCTTGCCGGTGGACTCGGCGTGGGCGAGCGAGGGAACGACGACGAGGGCTGCGGCGACGAGGAGGGAGGAGAGAATCTTGGTCATGGCGGCCCGGATCTAGATGAGTCCGGCCGTGTGCGCAAGGGGGAATCCGCATGGGGCCCCCTCCCGCCAACTACCCGCCACGCTTGAAGTCTTCCGAGCGGAGCCCGTGGCGCTTCAGGAGCCGGTGCAGGCTTTCCCGCTCCACCCCGGCCCGGGCCGCGGCCCGGGTGACGTTTCCCTGGAACTCGGTGAGGAGGGCCACGAGGTACTCGCGGGACACCCTGTCCTGGGCCTGCTCCACCGCCTCGCGGTACGGAAGGGACGCGAGAGGGGCCCCGCCCGGCAGGGTCGTGCCGGGCGCGGAGAGCTCTCCCGGCAGGTCGCGTGCGAGGAGCACCGGCCCCGCGGCGATGGCCACGGCTCGCTCCACGGCGTTCTCGAGCTCGCGCACGTTGCCCGGCCACGCGTGGGAGGCGAGGAGCCGCACCGCCTCCGGATCGATGCCGGTGATCTCCCGCCGCATGGCGCGCCCGTGCTTCTCGAGGAAGTGGGCGGCGAGCAGCGGCACGTCCTCGGGGCGCTCGCGCAGCGCGGGCAGCCGTACCGGGAAGACGTTCAGCCGGTAGAAGAGGTCCTCGCGGAACCGGCCGGCCGCCACCTCGGCGCGGAGGTCGCGGTGGGTCGCGGTCACGACGCGCACGTCGACGCGCGACGGCGCGTTGTCGCCCACGCGCCGGATCTCCCGCTCCTGGAGCGCGCGGTTGAGCTTCACCTGGGTGGGGAGCGGCAGCTCGCCGATCTCGTCGAGGAAGAGGGTGCCGCCGTCGGCCTCCTCGAAGAGCCCCCGACGGGCGGTGGCCGCGCCGGTGAACGCGCCGCGGGCGTGGCCGAAGAGCTCGCTCTCCACGAGGTCGGGCGGCAGCGCCCCGCAGTTCACCGGGACGAAGCGCCGTTCCTTGCGGGCGGAGTGGTAGTGGATGGCGCGGGCGGCGAGCTCCTTGCCGGTGCCGGTCTCCCCGCCGAGAAGCACCGTGATGTCGAGCCCGGCGGCCTGCTCGAGCAGCCGGTAGACCTCCCGCATGCGCTCGCTCTTCCCCACCAGGTTGTGGAAGGCGTGGATCCCCTCGAGCTCGCGCCGCAGGCTCGCGGCCTCGTCGCGCAGCCGCCTCCGCTCCGCGGCGCGGGCCACGGTGAGCGCGGCGGCGTCCGGGTCGAAGGGCTTCTCCAGGTAGTCGTACGCCCCCTCCTTCATCGCCCGGACGGCGTCGCCCACGGTGGCGTAGCCCGTCATCATCACCACCTCGGTGGACGGGGAGCGGGCCTTCACGGCCGCGAGGACCTCGAAGCCGCCGGCCCCGGGCATGCGGATGTCCGTCACCACCACGTCGAACTCGCCCGACCCGAGGAGGGCGAGGGCGCGCGTGCCGTCGGAGGCGGTGGTGACCTCGTGCCCATCGGCGAGGATCTTCTCGAACAGCCGGAGGATGTTCTCCTTGTCGTCGACGACGAGGACGCGGACGGGCGGCTTCACGCCGCCTCCCCGGCCATCTCCCGCGGGAGGCGGAGCGTGAAGCGGGCGCCGCCCGCGGGGAGCGTCTCCCCGGTGACGTCACCGCCGTGGGCGCGGGCGATGGCCCGGGAGACCGCGAGGCCGAGCCCGGTGCCGCGCTCCTTCGTGGTGAAGAAGGGCTCGAAGAGCCGGGAGGCGGCGTCCCCGGCGATCCCGGGGCCGGAGTCCTCCACCTCGACCCGGGCTTCCGCGCCGTGCTCGGACACCCGCACCGACACGAGCCCTCCCGGGCCCGCCGCCTCGGCGGCGTTGCGCACCAGGTTCGTGAGCACCTGCCGCAACTTGGCGGAGGCGCCGGGCGCCGACCCGGTCCCTTCCACCGTCACCGCGGCGCGGGTCGCCCCCGCGGCGCGGAGTCGCTCCGCCACGTCGTCGCAGATCCACCGGAGGTCGACGCGCTCGCGGCCCGGCGGGATGGGGCGCGACAGGTCGAGGAGCCCCTCGACGATGTCCCGGGCCCGCATCGCCTCCTCCTCGACGATGCGGAGCTCCTCCTTCTCCGTCCCCTCCGCCCGTTTCTGCAGGAGCCGTGCGTACCCCAGGATGACGGCCAGCGGGTTGTTGATCTCGTGCGCCACGCCGGCGGCGAGCCGGCCGATGCCGGCCAGCTTCTCGCTCTCCACGAGCCGGCCCTGGTGCTCCTCGAGCGACGCCGTCATGGCGTTGAACTGCCGGGCCAGCGCGCCGAACTCGTCGGGCGAGGTGACGTCGATGCGGGTGTCGAGCCGGCCGGCTGCGAGACGGGCCGCGCCCTCGTGCAGCCGCGCCACCGGGCGGGCGATGGAGCGGACGATGTAGAGGCTCACCGCGCCGGCGAGGAGCGGGGCGCCGAGGAGGAGCGCCACCATCCAGGCCTGGGTGCGCCGCTCCACCGCGAGGACGTCGGCGCGCGCCGCGGCGATGCTCGCCTCGGAGCGGGCGACGAGCGCCTCGGCCTCGTCCTGGATGCGGGTGACGACGAGCTGGGCGCGGGCGTGCTCCTCCTGGACGAAGGCGCGGTCGCCGCGCACCACCGCCGGCACGATGCCCTGGCGGAAGATGGCATCGAGCTCGCCGCTGGCGCGCTCGATGTCGTCGGCCGCGGTCCGGGTCTCCGCGGCGGGTGCGCCGCTCCGCAGCTGCCGGGTGAGGTCGAGCACGTGGCGCTGGGCGTCGGTGTAGAAGCCGAGGTGGCTCTCGTCGCCGATGATGATGGTGTGGGCCTGGTGCGCGTACTGGTCGCGGACCGCGCTCGCGAGCTCGAGCGCGATGCGCACCTCCTCCTCGGCGGCGTTCATGCGCGCGACCGCGTCCTGGGTCTCGCGGAGGCCGGAGAGGGCGACGAAGGAGGCGACGCCGAAGATCGCCACCATCGCCCCGAAGCCGAGGACGAGCCTGCGCGCCGTGCCGGACCAGCTCTGCATCATGGAGACGTAACCGTCCTGGTCACAGTGTAATCCCACGGGTGACGTGCTGTCTCCTTCCTGGCCGCCCTGCGGTCGCTCAACCACCTGACTTCACTGGGACGAAGGCCAGCCTGGCCCGGGTCCCTGGGCGGCATGCTTGCTGCTCTCGTGCCGGGTGCCATGCACGCGCTCCTCGCCGCCGTCCTCCTCGCCGCCGCTCCCCCGGGGTCGGTGCCTCTCGACCAGGACCCCGTCGTCGCCGGTCTCGTCCGCGAGGCCCTCGAGAAGAGCCCGGACGTCGCCCAGCTCGCGGCCACCGTCGAGGCGGAACGCGCGCGCGCCCCCCAGGTCGGGTCGCTTCCCGACCCCACGCTCACCCTCGGCATCCAGAACGACGGCTTCCAGTCGATCCAGATCGGGACGATGGAGACCTCCTACTGGCAGGTGATGGTCACCCAGCCGGTTCCCTGGCCGGGCAAGCAGGGAGCGCGCGAGGCGGTGGCCGAGGCGCAGGCGCTCGTGGCGAGCGCCCAGCTCGCGAAGGCGAAGCTCGCCACCACGGCCGACGTGGAGCGGGCCTGGGTCGACCTCCTTCGCGTCCGCGGCCAGCTCGGCCTCCTCGGCAAGCTCGACGTGCTCTGGAGGGAGGCGGAGGTGATGGCGCGGACCCGCTACGAGGTGGGGCAGGGCGCCCAGTCGGACCTGCTCCGCGCCCAGCTCGAGCGGACCCGGCTCGCCCGGCAACGGGTGGCCCTGGAAGCCGACGAGCGCGCGCGGCTCCAGGTGCTCAACCGGCTGGTCCTGCGCCCGCTCGACGCTCCCATCCAGACGCCTCGCCCCCTGGCTGGCTACGCCGATCCGTCCCTGCCGACCCCCGACGAGGCGGTGAAGGACGCGGAGCGGCGCAGCCCGGACCTCGCCGTCTCCCGGGCCAGCGTGACCGCCGCCGATCGCCGCGTCGACGCGGCGAGGAAGGACTGGTTTCCCGACATGGCGGTGACGGCGAGCGTCATGCCGAGGGGGCAGATCGAGCCGATGTGGGCGCTCCAGTTCGGGGTGACGCTGCCCATCTTCGGCGCCGGCAAGCAGTCGAAGGCGGTCGTCGAGAGCCAGGAGCGGAGGATCGCCGAGGGGCACGGCGAGGACGCCACGGCGCTGCTCGTCCGCCTCCGGGCCCTGGAGCGCCAGACGGTGCTCGCCGCCAGCCTCCAGACCCTCGAGATCTACCGGACCGGCCTCCTCGTCCAGTCGGACGCGGCGGTGCGGTCGACGCTGGCCCAGTACCAGGTCGGCAAGGTGACGTTCCCCTCCGTGCTGGAGGTGCTGCGCGGCCTCGTCGGCGACGAGGGCGGCTACCTCGACGCCCTCGCCGAGGCGCAGCGGATCGCCATCGAGGAGCGCGAGGTGAGCCTGGCTGCGCCCGCCGGGCTGGGCGGGTCCCTGGCGAACGGGTCGGTGCCGGGAGCCGGGGCGATGGGTGGCGGCGGTAGGGCCGGCTCCGCGGGGAAAGGTCCCGCTCCGCAGGCGGCGGCGCCGGCGATGCAGCCCTCCGGGATGTGACGAGATCGGGGAACGACGACATGAGCGAGACGACACCTTCTTCCACCCGCACCGGGCGTCGCTACGGACCCGGCGCGGTCGCGCTGGTCCTGCTCGTCGGGATGGCCCTGGGCGGCGGCGCCGCCTGGTACCTGCGGCGCCCACCCGCGGCTCACGACCACGCCGGCGCGAAGGCGGAGGCGAGGACCCAGTACACCTGCCCGATGCACCCCACGATCGTCTCCGATCACCCGGGAGACTGCCCGATCTGCGGGATGGCGCTCGTGAGGGTGGACGGCGGGGCGGCCGGGACCTCGGGCGCGGCCACGGGGGGCGAGGCCCCGGGCGGCGGCGCGTCGGTGAGCGGCCTCGCCCCCGTCAACATCGACCCCCAGCGCCAGCAGCTCATCGGCCTCAGGACCGTCGAGGCCACCCGCGGCCCGGTGAGCGCGAGCTGGCGGACGGTGGGCAAGGTGGCCGTCGACGAGACCCGCGTCCACCACGTCAACATCAAGGTGGGCGGCTTCGTCGACACGGTGCTCGTCGACTACGTGGGCAAGCCCGTCAGGTCGGGCGAGCCGCTCTTCACCATCTACAGCCCGGACCTCCTCTCCGTGCAGCAGGAGTACCTGCTCGCGCTCCGCACCCGGAAGGCGCTCTCCGGCGGCGGCTTCGCCGAGGGCGCCGGCAACGACCTCGTCGACGCGGCCCGCGAGCGGCTCAAGCTCTGGGACATCCCGGATTCCGAGATCAGGCGGCTCGAGACGACGGGCAAGCCGACCAAGACCCTCACGATGTTCTCGCCCATGACCGGGGTGGTGACGAAGAAGGACATCGTCATGGGGCACCGCCTGAACGAGGGCGACATGCCCTACGAGATCACCGACCTCTCCAAGGTCTGGGTGCTCGCCGACGCCTACGAGTCCGACCTCTCGCGCATCCGACTCGGCATGCCGGCGACCCTCTCCCTCCAGGCGTTCCCGGGGAGCACCTTCGTCGGACGGGTCATCTTCATCGATCCGATCCTCGACCCGAAGACGCGAACCGCCAAGGTCCGCCTGGAGTTCGCGAACCCGCGGGGGGAGCTCAAGCCGGAGATGTTCGGCGAGGTCACGCTGCAGGCGCCCACGCGCGAGGGGCTGCGCATCCCGGCCGACGCCGTCATCGACTCCGGCACGAGGAAGGTCGTCTTCATCGCCATCGGGGAGGGGAAGTTCCAGCCCCGCGAGGTGACCCTGGGAGCGGAGAGCGGTGACCAGGTGGAGGTGCTCCGGGGGGTCGAGGCCGGGGAGCGGGTGGTCACCCGGGCCAACTTCCTCGTCGACTCCGAGTCGCGCCTGCGCGCCTCGCTCGCGGCCATGGGCGGGAAGTAGCGATGATCAAGCGCGTCATCCGCTTCTCGGCCGAGAACCGGTTCCTGGTCATCGCCGGGGTCGTGGTCCTCCTCGGGTTCGCCGTGTACGCGATGCGGAACATCCCGCTCGACGCGCTGCCCGACCTCTCCGACACCCAGGTCATCGTCTACTCCCGCTGGGACCGCAGCCCGGACATCGTCGAGGACCAGGTCACCTACCCCATCACCACGGCGCTGCTCGGCGCGCCGAAGGTGAAGGCCATCCGCGGCTTCTCCGACTTCGGGTTCAGCTACGTCTACGTCATCTTCGAGGACGGGACGGACCCGTACTGGGCGCGCACGCGCGTCCTCGAGTACCTGTCCAAGATCACCGCCCAGCTCCCCGCCGGGGTGAAGACGGAGCTCGGGCCCGACGCCACGAGCGTGGGGTGGGTGTTCCAGTACGCGCTCGTCGACCCCGGGAACCTGCACTCGTCCGACGAGCTGCGCTCCTTCCAGGACTGGTTCCTGCGCTACGCCATCCAGTCGGTCCCGGGCGTCTCGGAAGTGGCCACGGTGGGCGGGCAGGTCCGCCAGTACCAGATCACCGTCGACCCCACCAAGCTCGCCGCCTACAAGCTCCCGCTCGAGGCCGTCATCACCGCGGTGCGCCGCGGGAACAACGACGTGGGCGGCCGTCTCGTCGAGCTCTCCGGGCGCGAGTACATGGTGCGCGGCCGCGGGTACGTGAAGTCGCTCGGCGATCTGGAGAAGCTGGTGCTGAAGGCCGAGGGCGGCACGCCCATCCAGGTGAAGGACGTGGCCACCGTCTCCCTCGGCCCCGAGATCCGGCGCGGCGTCGCCGACCTCGACGGCAAGGGCGACGTCGTCGGCGGGATCGTCGTCATGCGCCAGGGGGAGAACGCGCTCAACGTCATCGAGCGGGTGAAGGCCAAGCTCGCGGAGCTGAAGGACTCGCTCCCGGAGGGCGTCGAGGTGGTGACGACCTACGACCGGTCCGAGCTCATCGGCCAGGCCATCGACACCGTGAGGCACAAGCTCGTCGAGGAGATGATCGTCGTCTCGATCATCATCCTCGTCTTCCTCTGGCACATCCCCTCGGCGATCGTCCCCATCGTCACCATCCCGGTGTCGGTCGCGCTGGCCTTCATCCCCATGTACGCGCTCGGCGTGAACGCGAACCTCATGTCGCTCGCCGGCATCGCCATCTCCATCGGCGTGCTGGTGGACGGCGCCATCGTCGAGGTGGAGAACGCCTACAACAAGATCCACCACTGGCAGCAGAGCGGCTCGAAGGAGGACTTCCACAAGGTCCGCCTCGACGCGCTCCTCGAGGTGGGGCCGTCGGTCTTCTTCTCGCTCCTCGTCATCGCCGTCGCCTTCGTCCCGGTCTTCACGCTGATCGACCAGGAGGGGCGGCTCTTCCGGCCGCTTGCCATCTCGAAGAACCTGACCATGGCCATCGCCGCGCTCCTGGCCGTGACGCTCGACCCGGCCATGCGGATGCTCTTCGCCCGGATCGAGCCCTACCGGTTCGAGCCCCGGGCGCTCGCCTGGATCGCCACGCAGGTCGTCGTCGGCAAGTACCACTCGGAGGAGGGCCATCCCATCAGCCGCCTCCTCCACCGGCTCTACGAGGGGCCGTGCCGCCTCGTGCTCCGCCACCCGCGCGCCACCATCGCGACGAGCGTGCTGCTCGTCGCGGTCACGGTCCCGGTCTACTTCCGCCTCGGATCCGAGTTCATGCCGCCCCTGAACGAGGGGACCATCCTCTACATGCCGTCGGCGGTGCAGCCGGGCATGTCGGTGGCCGAGGCCCAGGCGGCGCTCCAGGTGCAGGACAAGATCCTTCGCACCTTCCCGGAGGTGGAGCGGGTCTTCGGCAAGGCCGGGCGCGCCAACACCTCCACCGATCCGGCCCCCTTCACGATGATGGAGACGACCATCGTGCTGAAGCCCGAGCGCGACTGGCGCGAGGTCCCGCGCTGGTACTCGTCCTCTGCCCCGGAGTGGCTGAAGGGCCTCCTGCGCCCCTTCTGGCGCGACCGGATCACGGAGGAGGAGCTCAAGAACGAGATGAACGCGGCGCTCCAGCTCCCCGGCATCTCGAACGCCTGGACGATGCCCATCAAGGGGCGCCTCGACATGCTCTCCACCGGGATCCGGACGCCGGTCGGCATCAAGATCGCGGGGGCGAAGCTCCAGGAGATCGAGCGGGTGGCGCTGGAGACCGAGGCGGCGCTCCGGAAGCTCCCGGACACGCGCAGCGTCTTCGCCGAGCGGGTGGCGGGTGGCTACTTCCTCGACTTCGTCCTGAAGCGCGACCAGCTCGCCCGTTACGGCCTCACCATCGACGACGCCAACATGATGGTCATGACGGCCGTCGGCGGCGACGACCAGGGGGTCACGGTGGAGGGGCGGGAGCGCTACTCCATCAACGTCCGGTACGCGCGCGACTACCGCGACGACCTGGCGACGCTGAAGCGCGTGCTCCTCCCGCTGCCGGGCGGCGGCCAGATCCCCATGGAGGAGATCGCCGACGTGGTGCTCGCCTCCGGGCCCTCCATGATCCGGAACGAGAACGGGATGGTGGCGGGCTACGTCTACGTCGACTTCGACACCTCGAAGGTCGACATCGGCTCCTACGTGGACGCGGCGAAGAAGGCCGTGGCCGCGTCCGTGAAGGTCCCCACCGGGTACTCCCTCACCTGGAGCGGCCAGTACGAGAACATGCTGCGCGTGCGCGAGCGGCTGAAGCTCGTCCTCCCCGTCACCATCGTGCTCATCTTCGCGCTGCTCTACATGAACACCAAGTCGGCGGTGAAGTCGTCCATCGTCATGCTGGCCGTGCCCTTCTCGGCCATCGGCGCCGTCTGGCTCATGTGGGCGCTCGGCTACAACGTCTCCATCGCCGCCTGGGTCGGCATGATCGCGCTCATGGGGCTCGACGCCGAGACCGGCGTCTTCATGCTCCTCTTCCTCGACCTGTCGTACGACGAGGCGCGGGCGCACGGGCGCCTCCGGACCCGGGGAGACCTCGTCGAGGCCATCGTGCACGGGGCGGTGAAGCGCGTCCGGCCGAAGGCGATGACGGTGGCCGCGGCGTTCATGGGGCTGCTCCCCATCATGTGGTCGACCGGCACCGGGGCCGACGTGATGAAGCGCATCGCCGCGCCCATGGTGGGCGGCCTCGTCACGTCGTTCGTGCTCGAGCTTCTCGTCTACCCGGCGGTCTACCTGCTCTGGAAGGGCAAGGGGCTTCCGCCGGGCCCGGCCACGGCCGAGGTCACCGTCCCGGCGGACGCCGGTCCGTCGCCCGCGCCGGCCTGATGACGGCGCGGGCCCGGGTCAGGCGGCAGCGGACGGCCTCGCAGGAGATGCCGGCCGACACGGCCACGGAGCGGGCCATCGCGCCGCGTGCGATGAGGTACAGCTGCTCCCGCTCGCACGGCGTGAGATCCACGCCGGCGGAGCGGCGCTGGACGATGTCCTCGAGGATCAGCGCTTCGGCGGCTTCCCTGGCGTCGCTCCAGGGGCTCCGGGATGGGCGGGAGCTACTTCACGACCTTCTTGGCGGCGTCGCCGGTGTCCTTCGCGGCCTTGTCGGTCCACTTGGCGGTGTCCTTGGCAGCGGAGTCGACGGCCTTGCCGGTGTCCTTCGCGGCCTTGTCGGTCCACTTGCCGGCGTCCTTGCCGGCGGTCTCGACGGCCTTGGCGCCGTCGTTGGCTCCCTTCTCGAGCGTCTTGCCGAGGTCGTCGGCGACTGCGACGGAGGCGAGGAGGAGGGAGGCGAGGGCGAAGGCGACGTTCACGAGCTTCTTCATGAGAATTGCTCTCCGGGGTGAGGGGGAAGTGGGGAGTCTAGCGGTCGCCTTCGACGACCGCGCCGTGGCCGCCCAGCCAGCCGTAGAGGCCGCCAGCGAGGAGCGCGCCGATGATGGGGGCGACCCAGAACATCCAGAGCTGGCCGAGGGCCCAGCTGCCGGCCACGAGGGCCGGGGCCGTGCTGCGGGCCGGGTTCACCGAGGTGTTGGTGACCGGGATGCTGATGAGGTGGACGAGGGTGAGGCCCAGGCCGATGGCGATGGGGGCGAACCCCTTCGGGGCCCGGCCGTCGGTGGCGCCGAGGATGATGAGCACGAACATCATGGTCATCACCACCTCGGCCACGAAGCCGGAGAGCATCGAGTACCCGCCCGGCGAGTGGGCGCCGTAGCCGTTCGCGGCGAGCATGCGCGGGGCGTCGAACCAGCCCGGCTTGCCGCTGGCGATGAGGAGGAGGATCAGGCCGCCGGCGATCGCGCCGAGCACCTGGGCGACGATGTAGGGGGCGAGCTCGCGCGCCGGAAAGCGCTTGCCCGCCCAGAGGCCGATGGAGACCGCGGGGTTCAGGTGGCAGCCCGAGATGTGCCCGATGGCGTAGGCCATGGTGAGCACGGTGAGGCCGAAGGCGAGCGACACGCCGACGAATCCGATGCCCATCTCGGGAAAGGCGGCCGCGAGGACGGCGCTTCCGCACCCTCCGAGCACGAGCCAGAAGGTGCCGATGAACTCCGCCGCGAGCTTCCTGGAAAGGGGCATCGAATCTCCGTGTGAGGGGGAATGCACCGCCCATAATTGCAGGGAACGGGCCGCGCGCGCGAAACGGTGGTTCGGGGGGAATGGCGCCCCTTCCGCGCCGGAGCGGAACGGCGAGGCGTTCCACTCCGGGGCGCCGTTCCGAATTGGGGTCCCGGACGGGTGCGTGACGCAGGCGGCGGCGCCCCGCGCCCGATCCACCTCCCACCCGCCGGGGTAAGCTTCCTCCGGATGCGCGAAGCCCCGTTCCACGCCGTCGCCTGCGCCGCCGCCCTCGTCCTCGGAGCCGGAGTCGCGCACGCCACCGACGACCGAGGCGCTCCCGCGCGTGCCGGCGCCCCCGCCCTGACGGCCGCGACCGTCATCCCCGCCTCGGCGCTGCGCCAGGACCTGGCCATCCTGCGGGACGCGATGACCACGCTCCATCCCGGGTTGCTCCGCCACGTCTCGCAGGCGGAGGTCGACGCCGCCTACGCCGACCTGGCCCGGGAGCTCGGCAGGGACCGCACGCTCTCCGAGGTCTTCCTGGCCCTCTCCGCCTACCTGGCCCGCCTGCGCTGCGGCCACACCCAGGTGAGCCTCTTCAACCAGTCCCCCGCCGTCCAGGAGGCGCTCTTCCAGGCGGGGCGCCTGCCATTCCACTTCCGGTGGGTGGGGGAGCGCATGGTGGTGACCCGCGGCTTCGGGGACGATCCGCTGCCGCGCGGCGCCGAGGTGCTCTCCGTCGACGGCGTGCCCGCCGCCACGATCCTGGCGCGGCTAGAGCCGCTCTCGCGCGGCGACGGGAAGAACGACGACCAGCGGCGCAGCAACCTGGAGGTCCAGGGGCGGGCGAGGCGGGAGGCCTTCGACGTCCTCCACCCGCTCCTCTTCCCGTCCGCAGACCCGCTCGTCACGCTCCGCGTGAAGGGGCCGGAGGGCGCGCCGGAGCGCACCGTGCGGGCGCGCCGCCTCACCGCCGCCGAGCGGACCGCCACCGCCGTCGCCACGCCGCGG
>JBAVCR010000593.1:0-6420 GCA_049586815.1 Anaeromyxobacteraceae bacterium | reverse complement strand
GCTCGGCGATGCGCCGGACCGGGGGCAGGGCGCCCCCGTCGGCGAGCCAGAGCACGAGGTCCGGGCGGAGGGCGAGCACCGCCTCCGGGCTCGGGTCGAGGAAGCCGCCCACGCGCGGCAGCGCCTTCACCTCCGGCGCCGTGTCGTACCGGGTCACGCCCACGAGGCGACCGGCCTCCCCGAGCGCGATCACGGTGTCGGTGATGCTCGGGGCGAGCGACACCACGCGCGCCGGGCGGTCCGGGGCGGGTGGGCCGAGCCAGGTCGGCTCGCCCCGGGAGAGCACGACGTCCCCCGCGGCGGCGGGGGACGCGGAGAGCAGGAGGAGGGCGGGGAGCGCCGCGCGCAGGAGGTGCCGGAGGGTCATCGTCCGCAGGCCACGTCGGCCACGAAGCTGGAGCCGCCGGCCGCCGGGGAGCAGACGAGCCCCCGCGCGGTGACGGACCCCGCCACGGGGTCGAACCGGAGCACGTTGCCCGAGAACCGGTCGCCGGAGAAGCCCACCCCGTCGCAGAAGGCGATGGCGCCGGGCGCCGCGCCCGTCACCGGCACGGCGGTCCCGACCCGGGGGGTCGCGCCGGAGAGGTCCACGGGAACGAAGGAAGCGCCCTGGATGTCGGAGGCGCCCGTGGCGTCGAACGGGAAGAAGCCGCAGGTCACCCAGGCGGTGGAACCGTTCGCCGCGATGCCCGCCGGGTTCCTGCAGGCCGCTCCCAGGTCGAGCGAGGGCGCCGCGGGGAGGAGCGCGTCGGTCGCGGTGTCGACGACGGCGAGCCGCCCGTTCCCGGCCGGGGTGAAGGAGGAGTCGAGGTTCCAGAGGGTGACGAGGAGCCGGCCCCCCACCACCGCCATCCGCGACGGGAGCGGGCTCGCCCCGGGGCTCGCCTGCCCGGAGAGGTCGATGTTCGAGGTCACGGTGCGGGTGGCGAGGTCGACCACGGCCACCTGGCCGGAGCCGTTCAGCGCGACGTAGGCCTTCCCGCCGGCGAAGGCGATGCCCTGCGGGAAGGAGAAGGCGCCGAGGTCGACCGCGCCGGCGATGGCGGAAGCTGCGGCCGGGTCGACGACCACGAGCTGTCCCACCGCGGCGTTCGAGACGTACAGGAGGCCGTCGTGCTCGGCCAGGTACTCCAGGTCGGAGAACGGGGGCACGGCGGGGATGACGATCGTCGGGAGCGTCCCCGACGGCACGAGGCCGGACGGGGAGAGGGCCATCCGGTCCACCGTGTTGCTGAGCGACGTGGCCACCCAGAGCTGCCCGGCCCGCCAGGCGAGCGAGATGGGGCCCGACTCCACCTCGACCGGCGCGCCCACCGGGGCGAGGCCGGCGGTGGCGCCCTGGACCGCGTTCCCGTTGAAGCAGGCGGCGTAGACCGCGGCGGAGCACTCCGCGCCGGAGCAGCACTGCCCGGCGGAGCAGGTCTCCCCTGCGCCGCAGGTGAACCCGCAGGTCCCGCAGTTGGCCGGGTCGCTGGCGAGCGACGCGCAGCCGCCGCCGCAGGTGGCCTGCGCGGCGGTGCAGACCACCTCCTTCTGGCAGGCGGCGAGCGTGAGGGAGAGGACGAGCAGCACGGCGGCGCGGGGGATCATGGTTCAGTTCTCCGGGGAGGTGCCGATGCGGATGGTGACGAGGAGGGTGCGGGAGGGGAGGGGGTAGCCGAAGCCGTCCTGGACGGTCCGGTCGTCGAGGAGGTTCTTCACCTCCGCGCCGATGCGGACCTCCGGGCTCCGGAGGATCCGGGCGAAGGCGCCGGCGTTCACGACGAAGCTCGCCGGCACGGAGTGGATGTTGCGGGAGTCGAGGTACTGCGCGCCCACGTACTGGGCCTCGAGGTGGCCGCCGGCCACCCCCGGGTCGACCGAGACGCGGGCGAAGGCGCGGTTCCGGGGGCGGTGGGGGAGCTCCTTCCCCACCACGCCCGGCACGCCCTGCAGGGTCTCGGTGGCGAGGAACGTGTACGAGAGCTGCGCCTGGAGGTTGCAGAGGTCGCGCGCCCGCGCGGTGAGGAGCTCGAGCTCGAGCCCGGCGGCCGAGGCCCGGAGCGCGTTCTGGGGCTTGAAGCTGCCGGGCACGCGCCCCGCCTCGTAGACGATGAGGTCGTCGTAGAGGGTGCCGAAGCCCCCCACGCTGCCCCGGCCGAGCGGCCCGTCGTACACGAGCGCGCCGTCCACGCTCCAGGCCACCTCCGGGAGCAGGTCGGGGTTGGGCTCGAACGGGCCCTGCACGAGGTAGAGCTCGGAGAAGCTCGGCGGCCGGAAGGAACGGCCGGCGGAGGCGCGCGCCGACCAGGGGCCGTGGATGCGCACGCTCCCGCCCAGCTTGGCCGAGACGCCGGTGTACGGGCCCACGGCGTCCACCCGCAGCGCCGGCGAGACGCGCACGGCCTGGTCGCCGAAGGTGAGGTCGTCCGCCACCCAGGCGGCGAAGGTGGGGCGCGCGTGGTCGCCGCTCGCCGTGGAGTCGAGCCGTTCCCCCGAGGCCAGTACACCGAAGGTGAGGAGGCTCGGGCCCGCCTCCCAGGTGACCCGGGCCTCGCCGCCGCCCGCCAGGTCGGCCTGGTCGGTGGTGCCGGTTCCGCCCGGAGGGGCGACGTGGACGTCGAGCGTCTCGTAGCGAGCGGCCAGCCCGGCCTCGACGGTGAGCCCCGAGGAGAGGAGGCGCGACCAGCGCAGCGCCCCGGAGGCGCGGCCGCCGCGCTGCCAGTCGTCGGGGGTGGGGGCGGCGGGCACGCCCGGCAGCTGCCGGTAGCTCCAGGAGAGCTGCAGGACGCCGTCGAGGCGGTCGCTGCCCGGGACGTAGCGCCCCTTCAGGAGGAGCCCGGCCTGCGAGGCTGCGTCGTTCGCGCGGACCTGCGGGACGAGCGGGCTCCCCGGCACCGACGGGTTCTCCGGCGTGAGGTACGGGAAGTCGCCGCGGGTGGTCGCGGCGGTGAGCGCCCCGAGGAGCGCCCAGTCCTCCCCGCCCACGCTTCCGTCGGCGGTGACGGATGCCGTCCCGAAGGAGCCGCCGGTGGCCTCCACGCCCCACTTCCCGGCCGTGGCGGGGAGGGTGACCACGTTCACCGCGCCGCCCAGCGCCCCGGCCCCGAAGTAGGCCCCCTCCGCGCCCCGCGTCACCTCGACGCGATCCACCCAGTGGAGCGGGATGGTCGAGAGGTCCACCCCGCCGCCGGCCGCGGTGTCGAGCGGGATGCCGTCGAGAAGGACGCGGACCCCGCCGGAGGTGGAGCCGCGGATGGAGATGGTGGTGAGCTGCCCCAGCCCTCCCTGGCCGCGGATGGCGACGCCGGGCGCGGTGGCGGCGAGCTCGGCCACGCCCTTCAGCTCCCCGGCGAAGCGGGACGCCTCGACGACCGTGGCCGAGGCGGTGGGATCCTGCGGCGCGGGCGAACGCGGCAGCGGGATCACCTGCTCCTCGAGCACCACCGGGGGGATCCCCTCGGCGCCCCGGGCCAGCCGGCCCCATGTCACGGCGAGTGCAATGAGCACCCGTCGCGCGCGCGTGACTCGCATCGGCCTGCGCGTCTCCTTCGGACGCGTGACCAGCGGCCGCGAACCATTCGCGGCCAGGCCCGGGGGGAGGTCTCCTGGCTTCCGGGGGACGGCCTCGCGGCCATCGGCGCCTGCCACCTTCCCGCCGCGCGACGCGCGGCAGTGGTGAACGACCTGCAGGCACCTCTTCCCCGGCTACAGTGGCGGGACCGCGCCGGACTTCGACCGGCTTCCCTGATCCCCCGGGCGGAAATGTCCTGCCGTCGTAGCCCCTCGGTGATGGGGTGTCAAGGCGGCCCGGGCCTCGGCCCGCGCGACCGATTGTGCGGCGCCGCCACGTGGAGTAGACCGGTCGGGTGACGACTCCTCGCATCTCCGGGGCCTTCCTCGCGATCCCGTTCCTCGCGCTCTCCGTGGCCGCCTGCTCGTCGAGCGACCTGCCCATCGGCAACACGCAGACCTGGGCCAGCGTGCGGGTCGCGAACCTCGCCCCCGACATCCCGGCGCTCGACTTCTGCTTCGCCCTCCAGGGAACCGGCAACTGGATCGGCCCGCAGATGAAGGCCATGGGGGAGACGGGCGGCATCGTCTACGGCAACCCGGCCCGGCAGGTGGGCAAGTACGCGGGGCTCATCGCGGCGCCCTGGGACGTCCGGATCGTGGTGCCGAACGCGGCCGACTGCACGGCGCCCATCACGCCCGACGGCACCATGGTGGTGGGCACGAACGGCTGGTACACGGTCGCGGTCACCGGGCTTGCGACGAGCACGTCCGCCCCGCACGCCATCTACACCTGGTCGGACGACGACATCGCCCCGGCGGGCCAGGTGAAGCTCCGGTTCGTGAACGCCGCCATGGCGAGCGCCACCGCAGCGTCGCCTCCGCTCGACGGGGGCACCGGTTCGCCCACCGGCCTGCCCACTCCCTTCCGTCCGGTCTTCCCGTCCGTGCTCTTTCCCGGCCCGGCGGCTCCCAGCACGACGGTGGACGCGAACGGGTACGCGACCTTCGCGCCGACCGACCTCGTGGCGGGGACCACGGTGTTCACCGCCTGCCTCTCCGGCGCCCTGCCCGGGCCGGTCACCTGCCCGGTCAGTCAGACCTACGGCGGGCCCCCGCTCCCGGCCCTCTACGTGGGGACCACCTTCGCGGTCGGAGGGGGCCCGTCGCCCTACCGGTTCCTCTCCTGCGTGGACAACGTCCCGTCCCAGGTGACGAACTTCTGCACCTGCCTGTAGGGCGCCCGACGAGGAGGCCGGAGGCCCCCCCGGCCTTTCTCTTGCGTCGGGGCTCACATTTGCATAGGTTGCTGCCGCCCACGCGATAGGCGTCCGGGCGCGTCTTTCCAGGAATTCGCATCTCAAACGTGGTCAAGGACTCGCATTCGTCCTTCGGCCACCCGAGCACTCCGGAGGTCTCATGCGCAAGATCGCCCTCATCGCCGTCGCCGCCTTCGCCGCCGCCTGCGGCGGTTCCACGAACAACGACCCGCCCCCCGCATCCGGCATCACCGGTACCGTGAACGGGAGCAGCTTCCAGTCGGTCGACCAGACCGCTCTCTTCGGAACCGCCAATGCCTGCTCCCTCGGGCTCGCTGGTGGTCTCGCCGTCGGGCTCAACCTCGCCGTGGTCAACGTGAGCGACGTGACGGGGACCTGCGCTGCCGCAACCACCTGCGCGTTCAAGTCGAACAGCGCCACCCTGACGGTCCTCATCGCCCGCGCCGACCTGGCCAACACGACGGCCCCGGCCATCGCGACCGGCAGCTACACGTTCCTCGACATCGCCCGACTCCTGAACGACCCGACGTACATTCCGCCGATTCCCCCGGGGACGGACCTCAAGATCTTCGCCGCCACCGTGACCGATCTCGCCGCGACCACCTGCTCGCCGACGCCCATCGTGGTGACCGGCGGCTCGCTCAACGTGGCCTCCTCGAGCACCGCCGGCATCAACGGCACGGTCAACGTGACCCTTGCCGGAGGCGGGACCCTCTCCGGTACGATCGCCGCCACCACCTGCGTCCCGAACTTCGACGCCTGCGCCGCTCTGAACGCGGCGCTCACGCCGGGCGCCTCGGGCCTCAGCTTCTGCTCGGGCACGCCGACCTGCGTGCCGTAACGCGAGTCGAACACGGACGACCGAGGCCCGGCGCGCACCCGCACGCCGGGCCTCTCCTTTTCCGGTCAGCCTCCCTTCGCGGTGCGCCCCGTCTCCGGTGGGCGCTGCGCCGCGGGCGCCTCGCCGACGGTGAGCATTCCCTTCACCTTCCCGTACCAGCCCGGGGTGAGCCCCTTCACCCGGAGCACCTCCTCCGGCTTCTTGAAGGGGCGCTTGTCGCGGGAGGCGAGGATGGCCTCCGCCTTCTTCTTCCCCACGCCGGGGAGCCGCATGAGCTCGGCGGCGGTGGCGGCGTTGAGATCCACCCGCTCGCCCGCTGCGAGGGGCTTCTTCTGCGCCTCGGCCGGGGTCGCGACGAGGAGCGCGAGGAGCCCGAGGAGCGGCAGCACGCCGTTCCGCGGCGTCACTGGTGCGCCTCCGCCTCCTTGCCGCGGCGGGGGCCGCTGGCGCCGTTTCCGGAGGGCGGCGGCGCCTCCTCGGGGAAGCGCTGCTCGCGGATCTGGAGCCGGTTCGTGGAGGAGGGGAAGGCGTCCATCACCACCGAGAGGCTCCCGTCCCGGTTGGTGAATGCGGCGCCCACCTTGAGCCAGTAGGGCTTTCCCCCGTCCTTGCGGTCGAGCACGGCGTACACGGAGAGGGGCTTGCGGCCGTTCGGGCCGCCGTTCGCGTCGGTCATTTTCGGTTCTCCCTTGCTGCGGGTTCGCCGCGCAGGGAGAGCATCGGGCGTGCCCGGGCGGAGGGCCGGGGAAGCGGGGGGCGTGCCGGTGGGAAAGGGCCGGGGCGCGGACCGGGGGAGCGGCCGCGGAC
>JBAVCR010000592.1:0-14130 GCA_049586815.1 Anaeromyxobacteraceae bacterium | reverse complement strand
GGACCGGGGCGAGCCGTTCCGCTGTCCTGGGGGTGAGCTGGCCGGTGACCTCGGCCCGCCGGATGGTCTGGGGGTCGAGCCCCGTGATCCGGGCCATGACAAAGAGGGAGTGGCCCTTCGCGTTTCTGAGGCTGCGCAGCTTGTCGCCGACGAACATGGTGACTCCTTTGTGGTTGCGAGAGCGCATAGGCGCACTCTCGGTGAACGTCCTATTCCTACGCGGTTGCTGTGGGATGGGCGACAGCCCTGGAACGACTGGGGTTGTCAGGCGCTGCGCTACCCAGCCGAGAGGCGGGGCGCGTCTAAGCGCACGTTGCGGCAGGGGACGGAAACTCCGCGAACCCTCGGGATTTCGGCACGAATCTCAAACACAAGGCTCGTACGCGGTATGGGCCTAAATCCCGCCCCGCAACCAGTAAAACCGGAGCCCTCGCCAGCACTTACTGGCGGGGGCTTCGTGCTTCGTACTTCACGAACCGTCAACCGAGACCGATTCGGGATGACAGAATCGCCAGGAGAGTGCCGATCGAGATGAGCTGCCCGGACGACTCCGTCAGCCCGGCGCGTTTCCAGGAGGGGCCACCTGGCCCCTCTTCCGGGCGACGCGTTTGCGCGGCGCCTCGGAGTGCTTCTTCTCCACAGCGCGCAGCTCGACGAGGAACATCTCCAGCGCCGGGGTCACGGGTCGGTCCGCGCGCCGGAAGAGCCCGTAGTTGAGCCGGGCCCACGGAGGAGCGAAGGGCAGGGCGACGAGCGAGCCGTCGTGCAGCTCGGAGGCGATGAGGACCTTCGGCGCCCAACTGATGGCGTTGGTCTCATGGACAGCGCGCTTCATGAGAATCACGGAGTCCAGCGTGATCGCGGGGAGGAAATGGCCGGACGCAGGATCGATCCGTCCAGCCGCGCCGATGCGCTCGAAGAAGGGTGCGACCCGGCCGGGGAGCGGGCTCATGGCGAACGGGAAGCCGGAGATGTCCTCGAACGTGAGCTTGGACCGGGCGAGCAGCGGGTGGCCCGAGCGGCAGTAGAAGACCCCACCGTGCTCGCCCATTCGCTCCACCGAGAGCTGCGGTTCCTGCTCGGCCGCCGTCACCTCGGCGACGGCCACGTCGAGCGACCCGGAAGCCACCTTCCGCGTGAGGGACTCCCAGTCGTCCAGAACGACGCGCAGGTGAAGGGACGGGTGGCGCTTGGCCAGGCGGGTCACCGTCTCGGCGACGGACATGTCCAGTGCGAACGAACCGGCCCCGATCCGGAGAGTTCCGGCCTCCAACCCCTTCACCCGACGGATCTCGGCGAGCACCTCGTCCACGCCTCGAAGAAGCGGTCCCGATGCGGAAAGGATGATCTCCCCGAATGCCGTCGGCGACACACCCTTGCGGCTCCGATCGAAGAGCCGGACCCCGAGCGACGCCTCGATCCCGCGGATGCTCTTGCTCAGGGCCGGCTGGCTGATGTCGAGCGACTCGGCGGCCCGGGCGAAGCTCCGGAAGCGGCCGATGGCGGTGACGTGTTGGATCTCTCGGATGTCGAGAATCATATGACACCATAACTAACGGTTACCGAAACGACCATCTTCTTGCTGACATAGGCCCGGGAGAGAATTAGAGACCCTCTCATCTTGCTTCTGGGGGTCCCATGACACGACTCGCCGCGCTCCGCGTTCCGCTCATCGCCGTCGCGCTCCTCGCCGCCACCACCGCAGTCGCCCAGCAGAAGAAGCCGAACATCGTCTTCATCATGGGAGACGACATCGGCTGGATGCAGCCGAGCATCTACCACCGCGGCTTGATGGTCGGAGAGACGCCGAACATCGACCGCATCGGCCGTGACGGCGCCCTGTTCACGGACTACTACGCCGAGCAGAGTTGCACGGCTGGGAGGAACGCCTTCTTCACAGGCATGCATCCGCTGCGCACCGGCATGATCCCGCCGCAACTGCCGGGCAGCCCGTCCTGGCTGCGCCCGGGCACGCCGGCTCTCGCCAAGTTCCTGTTCGACCTGGGCTACACCACCGGCGAGTTCGGGAAGAACCACCTTGGCGACCACTTCGAGGCGCTGCCGACCTCGCACGGGTTCCAGGAATTCTGGGGCTACCTGTACCACCTCGACGCGATGCAGGGCGTGAGCTTCGTCGACATCAACAAGACCCCGCTGGTGCAAGGCGTCGCGCCGCCCTGCAAGAACACGCCGATCACCGGCTTGCCCGAGGTTCCCGGCGCCATCGACCCTCGGACGGGGACGTGTTTGACCCCTCCGCGCCCGGTCATGTGGTGCAAGTCCAGCGACGGGACCCAGAAGAACACGACCTGCAAGGACGAGGGCCCGCTGACGCTGGATCGGTCGAGGACCGTCGACGAGGAGATCTCGGCCAAGGTCATCGACTTCCTCGACCGCAACGATCCCAAGAAGACGGGGAAGCCCTTCTTCGTCTGGTACAACCCGGCCCGCATGCACATCACCACCATGCTGTCGCCGAAGTACGAGGCCATGGTGGGTGAACCCGGCGGCAAGGACTGGGGCACGAACGAAGCCGGCATGAAGCAGATGGACGACAACATCGGCTACGTCATCAAGAAGCTCGAGGACATGGGGCAGCTCGACAACACCATCCTCGTCTTCACCACCGACAATGGCGCGGAGACGATCACCTTCCCGGACGGTGGCACCACCCCGTTCAAGGGCGGCAAGCTGACCACGTGGGAAGGCGGCATGCGTGCGCCGCTGCTCGTGCGCTGGCCTGGCGTGATCAAGCCGGGCACGGTCAAGAACGACATCTTCGCGTCGCTCGACTGGCTGCCGACGCTGGTCGAGATCGCCGGCGGAGCCAAGGGCAATTCGCTCAACGAGCAGATCAAGGCGGGCAAGTACCCTGGAATCCGCAAGACCATGCTCGACGGCGTGAACCAGATCGACTACCTCAGCGGCAAGTCGGAGAAGTCCGCGCGCGAGGTGTTCTTCTACTACACGGGCTCGCAGCCGTCGGCGGTGCGCTACAAGAACTGGAAGATGTACTACACGATCGTGCCGGATACCGCGACCGGCGGCCTGTTTGGCGCGCAGAGCTTCCACTGGACGCAGCTCACCAACTTGAAGCGCGATCCCTTCGAGACGACGGTCGGGGCGGACGCGAAGTCGCTGGCGGGCTACGCCGGTGCCCTGGGCTCGCCCGGCAACGCGTACATCTACAACTGGAACATGCTGCCGATCGGGCAGTTGCTCTGGGAGAAGGAGTTGATGACGTACCGGGAATTTCCGGCCATGCAGGCGCCGGAGACCTACAACCTGGACGGCATCCTCAAGGCCATGCAGCAGGGTGGCCGCCATGGGCACGACTAGGTCGGAAGGCTGACGCCTTGCTTCAGCTGCGCGGGCGGCCTGAATCGGTCGCCCGTCGCATTTGAAGACCATGAACGCGAGAGGATCATGAAGCGCGATTCCATGATGGCAAGACTGGGTCAGGCGCTCGTGCCGCAGTTCTCGGCGTCGGTCCGCATCCTCGTCCTGGGCGTGCTCGTGGCGTCCGCGACGGGCGCCCGGGCCCAGGTCGACCCGCTTCCCTCGTGGAACGATGGGCCCGCGAAGCAGGCCATCCTGTCGTTCGTGAAGGCGACGACCGACGCGGCCAGCCCAGTGTTCGTGCCGGCGGCCGACCGCATCGCCACCTTCGACCAGGACGGCACGCTCTGGGTCTCCCACCCCGTGTACGCGCAGCTCGTCTACTGCCTGGACCGCGTCCCGGCGCTCGTGAAGGCGCGGCCCGAGCTGGCCAGGGTCGAGCCCTTCAAGACCGTGATGTCGGGCAACCGGGAGGCGATGGCGAAGCTCTCCATGAAGGACCTCGAGAAGATCGCGGTGGCGACGCTCACCGGCATGTCGGTGGAATCCTTCCAGGCAGACGTGAAGAAGTGGATCGCCGAGGCGCGCGACCCGCGCTGGAAGCGCCCCTTCACCGAGCTCACCTACCTGCCCATGCAGGAGCTGCTCCGGTACCTGCGGACGAACGGCTACAAGACGTACATCGTCACCGGCGGAGGGCAGGACTTCGTTCGGGTCTACTCGCAGGAGGTCTACGGCATCCCGCCCGAGCAGGTCGTAGGGACCGCGCTGGGAACGAAGTACGGCTACGGCAAGGACGGCAAGCCCTTCCTGACCAAGGAGCCGAAGCTACTCCTCAACGACAACGATGCCGGGAAGCCCGAGGGAATCCACCTCATGATCGGCCGTCGCCCGCACGCGGCGTTCGGCAACTCCCCCGGTGACCGGCAGATGCTGGAGTACACCAAGGCTGGCGAGGGGGCGCGCCTCTCCATGCTCGTCCTGCATGACGACGGAAAGCGGGAGTACGCCTACGGCCCGGCCCAGGGGCTCCCCGACACCAAGGTCGGAGCGTTCCCGCAGGCGCTGTACGACCAGGCCCGGAAGCAGGGCTGGGTCGTCATCAGCATGAAGGACGACTGGAAGAGGATCTTCGCGTTCGACCAGGGAGAGTGACAAGTGACCACACGCACCCGGGTGTTCGTTGCGTTCACCGCCGCTGCCCTCCTCGGCCCGGCACTCGCCACGGCCCAGCAGAAGAAGCCCAACATCCTCGTCATCTTCGGGGACGACGTCGGGTACTGGAACGTCAGCAAGTACAACCGCGGGATGATGGGGTACCGGACCCCGCAGATCGACCGCATCGCCACCGAGGGGGCGGTCTTCACCGACGCCTACGGCCAGCAGAGCTGCACGGCGGGGCGCGCGGCCTTCATCACCGGCCAGTCGCCGATCCGGACGGGTCTTCTCAAGGTAGGGCTCCCGGGCGCGCCCGAGGGGCTCTCCGCCAAGGACCCGACCATCGCCGAGCTGCTCAAGGGCCGAGGCTACGTCACTGGCCAGTTCGGGAAGAACCACCTCGGTGACCGGAACGAGTTCTTCCCCACCGTTCACGGCTTCGACGAGTTCCTCGGAAACCTCTACCACCTGAACGCGGAGGAGGAGCCGGAGAACCCGGACTACCCGAGGAACCCGGCGTTCAAGGCGAAGTTCGGGCCGCGCGGCGTCTTCCACTGCTGGGCCACGGACAAGGTGAGCCCGCTGCCAGCGGACGCGCGATTCGGCGCCTGGGGCAAGCAGCGATGCGAGGACACCGGGCCGCTCACCGCGAAGCGGATGGAGACCATCGACGAGGAGATCGTCGCCGCGACGCTCGAGTTCATCGACGAGAAGCAGGCCGCCGGAAAGCCCTGGTTCGTCTGGTTCAACACCACCCGGATGCACATCTGGACGCATCTCAAGAAGGACCAGGAGGGCAAGACCGGCCTCGGCCCGTACCCGGACGGCATGGTGGAGCACGACGGCCACGTGGGGCAGCTGCTCAAGAAGCTCGACGACCTCGGCGTCACGAAGGACACGATCGTCATCTACACGTCGGACAACGGCGCCGAGGTCATGAGCTGGCCGGATGGAGGAACCACGCCATTCCGGGGTGAGAAGAACACCAACTGGGAAGGGGGCTACCGTGTGCCGCTCCTGGTGAGGTGGCCGGGCGTCATCAAGCCGGGCACCGAGGTGAACGAGATCACGTCCCATGAGGACTGGCTGCCCACGCTCCTCGCCGCCGCGGGTCAGCCGGGGGTGAAGGAGACCCTCCTGAAGGGCACTACCGTCTCGGGCACCGCCTTCAAGGTCCACCTGGACGGCTACGACCTGATGCCCGCGCTGAAGGGCGAGACGCAGGAGTGGCCGCGCAAGGAGTTCCTCTACTGGACCGACGATGGCGAGGCCTGCGGGTTGCGGTACGCGCACTGGAAGATGGTCTTCATGGAGCAGCGCGCCCACGGGTTCGACGTCTGGCAGGACCCCATGGTCGTGCTGCGCGTGCCCAAGCTCTTCAACCTCCGCTCCGACCCGTTCGAGCGGGCCGACCGGGAGGGCATGGGGTACGGCCGGTGGCGCATCGACCGGATCTTCCTGCTCCCGCCGGCGATCGGCTACGTGGCCGGGTGGCTCCAGAGCTTCCAGGAGTTCCCGCCGCGGCAGAGGCCGGGCACGTTCAACCTGAACCAGGTGATGGAGAAGCTCACCGCAAACAAGGCGGACTGAAGCCAGTCCGCCGCTCGGCTCCGGGATGGTCGACACCATGTGCACTCCAGCGTCGGGACGGATCGTCCTTTCCGCATTCCTGGCCGTATCGGTCGCCGTGGCCGCCCCTGCCGCTGCCGAGGAGGTGGCGGATGGTTCGAAGAAGGAGGTCGACACGGAGGCGCTCGCCCGGGCGGCCCAGAACCCCGTCGCCGACATGATCAGCATCCCGTTCCAGGACGACATCGGCTTCGGCTACGGGCCCGGGAACAAGGACACCCAGAATGTCCTCAACATCCAGCCGGTCATTCCGCTGCACGTCACCGAGGACTGGAACGTCATCACACGGACCATCCTGCCCGTCGTCAGCCAGCCGAGCTTCACCGGCGGAGCGGGGACCACCGGGCTCGGGGACCTGACGGTCACGGCCTTCCTCTCACCGACGAGGCCGGGGGGCGTCATCTGGGGCGTGGGGCCCGTGGCATCGTTCCCCACCGCCACCTCGCCCTTCACGGGATCGCAGTCCACCTGGGGCCTTGGGCCATCCGTCGTGGTCCTGTCCATGCCCGGGCACTGGGTGCTCGGCGTGCTCGTGAACCAGATCTGGTCGGTGGCGGGCGCGAGTTCGAGCCAGATGCTCATCCAGTACTTCGTGAACTACAACTTCCACGGTGGCTGGTACCTGACCACTTCCCCCATCCTGACCGCGAACTGGAACGCGGCGGCGGGACAGCAGTGGGTTGTCCCGTTCGGTGCCGGGGGCGGCAAGATCTTCCGGATCGGCAAGCTACCCTTCAACGGCAACGTCTCCGCCTACTACAACGCGGTTCGACCGGACGTCGGACCGGAGTGGACGCTCCGCGTGCAGCTCGCACTGCTTCTCCCCACCTCCATCTTCTAGCCCACGGAGGCCGATGCCTCCCTTGGCGCCAGACCGTCAGCCTTGAATCGAGCCCGCGGCTTGATGCCCTGCAGAAGGGATATCCAGCGTCTCCTGACGATGGTCGGCTTTCTGATGGCCGCGCGCGGCGGCCAGGCTAGCGCCCAGGAAGCATCGTTCTTCGGGTCCAACCAGGGATTCCAGGTCCAGCCCGAGGTCGACGTCTACTGGCACGTCGCCGAGGACGCCCGCTTGCTCCTCCAGTTGCAAGGAACGTCCATCCCGAGCCAGGACTACGGCAGCATCGCAGTCGGTGCCTATGGCGACTGGATGCTCGCCCCCTTCTTCCGGAACCTCGTCAGCCCGGATCAGGCGCTGACCCGTGCGCTGAACCTCAGGCTCGGCATTCGCTACGTGGGTACCCTCGACCCCGGAACGACAGGGTCATCCCAACGCCTGGCGATCCAGCTCGACGTCACGCCACGCTACTTCCTGCCCTGGTCGATCCTCCTGTCCAACCGGAACCGCCTCCAGGCCCAGTGGCAGCTGGGGGAGGCCGACTCCTTCACCTTCCGCTACCGCGGCCGGTTCCAGGTGCAGCGCGAGTTCGACGTGGGCAACGTCGGCCTGACACCCTTCGTGAACGTCGAGTGGATCTGGCAGGCGCCGCCAGCGATGTGGGTTCAGTTCCGGATGCAGGCAGGGCTGCAGGCCAGCGTCCACTGGTTCGGGCGCGGGCAGACCATCGAGGTGAACTGCTCGACGGTGACGTACCTCCAGCCGTCGCGAACCTGGCGCCCGGTGCTCGGGGTCATCTGGTATCAGTATTTCTAGGCAGCCCGTTGCCCCCAAGGCTGCGGGTCTCTGCCCGAGGAGAACGGTGATGAGGATGAAGCGGGCCCTCGCGGGGGCCGTTGGGATGCTTGTCGGTGCCGTGATGGCCGCTGGGCCCGTCTCGAGGGCCACAGCAGAGGAGACACCGACTGCGGGGACGAAGTCGGTTCCTGCGCTCGAGACGCTCCGGGGTCGCTGGCTGAGGGACACCGGTGGCTACATCATCGAGATCCGGAAGGTAGGGCCGGGCGGGAAGCTGGATGCCGCCTACTTCAATCCCAAGTCGATCCACGTGGGCAGGGCCGAGGCGGTTCAGCAGGGCGGGGCGGTCAAGGTCTCCGTCGAGCTTCGCGATGTGAACTACCCGGGTTCGACGTACACCCTCACCTACGATGCGAAGAACGATCGGCTGGTGGGCCGTTACTTCCAGGCAGTCGCCGGTGAGACCTTCGACGTGTACTTCGTGAGGCTGAAGACCTAGCGGGCGTTTCGACCTGAGCCGCGCCGGGACGGTACTGGGCACCTGACATCCCCCTGGCCCGGACTGCATTCCAGGACCCCTCCGGTCATACCGGAAGTATGAAGACGGCCATCTCCCTCCCGGACGCGGTCTTCCGCGACGCCGAGCGGCTCGCGAGGCGCCTCAAGAAGTCTCGCAGCAACCTCTACACCGAAGCCGTGGCGGAGTACGTCGCCCGGCACGAGCCCGAGGCCGTCACCGAGGCGCTGGACGAGCTGGCGAAGAAGCTCGATGCCGGGCCAGACGAGTTCGCCTCTGCCGCAGCGCGGCGCGTGCTGGAGCGCTCCGAGTGGTGATCGCCCAGGGGGACGTCTGCTGGGCGGACCTCCCCGACCCCGTGGGCTCGGGGCCTGGCTTCCGGCGGCCCGTCCTGGTCGTCCAGGGCGATGCGTTCAACCGAAGCAGGGTGGCCACGGTCGTCTGCGTGGCGCTGACCAGCAACCTCAGGTGGGCCGGGTGCGCCAGGCAACGTGGAGCTGCCGGCGAAGAGCACCGGCCTATCGAAGGACTCCGTCGCGAACGTCTCACAGATCGTGTCCCTCGACCGGGACGTCCTCACCGAGCGGGTGGGCCGGGTCTCGAAGAGGCAGCTCGAGCTGGTCTTCGCCGGGCTCGAACGCGCCCTGGAAAGGTGAGGCGGCGCAGGGAACCGCGTCAGTCGTGGCCAACGACCCGGCGACCATAGGCGAGGCATGCGAGGACGTCCTCGCGCTCCATCCACGGGTGGCCGGACACCACCGTCTCGATGGTATCGCCGGCGGCGAGCATGCCGAGGACGTGCTCGACCGCGAGCCGGTGGCCGCGGACGATTGGCTTCCCGCCGAAGATCTGCGGGTTGCAGGTGATGCGTTCGAGCAGGGCCTTCTCGTCCACGGTGGACCTCGCCGGAGAGCATATCCCGGCCTGGCGAGCCGAGCAGGGGGCTCGCCGCGCGTGCCGACGTCGACGTAGGCTCTCCGGATGGTGCCCCAGGAAGACGCGATCCCCTTCTCGAGCCAATGCGAACTCTGCAGCGAGAAGAACTTCGATACCCACTGGATCGATGTCTGGCCGGAAGGGGAGGGGATCTCGTGCGTCACCGTGGACGTGACACTTCGGCTCTGCCCGGCTCATAGGGCCCGGCTCCTCCAGGCCCTGGGCCGGGCGGATTCCGAGAGAGTCGAGCCAAACCGCGAGATGAAGGGCTGGGGGGGCCTTCGGGTTCCTGAGCCATGCGAAAGCGCAGGCGGTGACCCCGAAGGTGCCGTCAGCCGTCCAGCCTCCTCAGCTCGACGAGGAAGTCGCCGGGACGGAGGATCCGGACCCCCGCGACCTCCGCGAGATCGAGAAGATCGCGGTCCAGGCTGACGACCCAGTCCGCTCGCCCCCCGATCGCCGCCGCCAGGACCATGTCGTCCGCTGGGTCCCGGGCCACGAGTCCCTTGGCCTCACCGGCCAGGACTCGATCCGCCACGGCGACGACCGTCGATACGAAGCCCTGTCGATTCACCTTGGCGGAGTAGCGAACGACCTGCGGATACTCGACCGCCCGCCGGTACTCCTCCTCGAGCGCGTCGGAAACCACCAACCCCACGGCACCTGCGGCCGCCGCCGCGAGGATGATGCGCGACGCCGAGGCGGGGTTCGGCGTCACGAGCGCCGCCACCAGGACCGACGCGTCGAGGACCGTCCTCACCTTGCGCGGCTCCGGGCCATCCGGGCCGCGGCCTCACCCACGCGCTCAGCCTCGACGTCGTCGGGGCTCCGGCCAGGGGGCAGCTTGGCGAGCATGGCCCGGAGATCCTCCCGAGCCCGGGCCGCGATGACTGCCCGGGCCTTCTCCTCGGCCGCCTGCCGGAGGAACTCCGAAGGGCGCTTGCTCTCCAGCCGGGCGGCCTTGCGCACGAGGTCGCGCAGCGCCTTGGTGGTCCGGTAGGTCTCGACGGTCTTGGGCATGGAGGGCTCCGTGTTACGTTTGTCCCTATCTTACCACGAAGGGCCGATGGAGGCCGCCGACCGGTCATTCGGCCGACCATCGGGTAGCGTACCCGTCCAAACCGGGACCGAAACGCGACCGGAACCACGTTCGATCCGGTCCTCCGGTGTCGACTCGCGTCGACTCGACGGATTCCGCAACGCCCCATCCACACTGAGAAATCAGAACGACGACGCCTGTCTGCCCGTTGCCCTTTTCGAGGGCTCATGACCCGAAGGTCCCAGGTTCAAGTCCTGGCCCCGCAACCATTCACAGAACGCCGCTTCGGCCCCGAGCCGGAGCGGCGTTCCTGTTTCCGGGATCGAACGAGCCTGCGGTCGGTGGCAAGGATGGTCCCATCTGGGGGCCTCGATCGTCCTCTTTGCGAAATGCGAAGCAACGCCGCCCGCCTTGAAAGGCGTGACTGGAAGTGCGTGTAATGTCCCGTCGGACGCATTCGTATCGGGGGGACACGTGCCGAGAGCTTCCGTCGTCGCCGGCCTCGCAAGGGTCATGCTCGCCCTCGCGCTCGTCTCCGGCTGCGCGACCGACCCGGGTTCCCCGTCGAAGGACGGCATCACCGGCCTCGAGGCGTCCGACGTCACCGGCGGCATGGTGCAGCACCGGACCCGGGTCGACACCCCGATCGCGCAAGCCGCAGCCTTCGGGCGGGACAGCGTGGCGGTGACCGCCGGTGCGGCCCATTCCGCGCGACTCGACCGGAACGCGACGGGGACGTGGACGGGGGGAGTGGGCCTCGTCTCCGGCTATCGCTTCCCCGAGAAGCTGAACGTCGACCTGGTCTTCGACGGCAGCCGGATCACGGGACCCTCCATCGACGTCCTCTACACGCCCATCCCGGGAGGGTTCCGCCTGGACGGCCTCTGGTTCGGCGAGAACGTGAGGCTGGAGATGAACACGAAGTACGCCCAGGTGCGGAGCGACCGGTGGGTGCGCGACGCCGCAGGAAACTACGTGTCCCCCGACCTGTCGACCGTGGAGTTCCTGGGAGAGGCCGGACGGATCGAGTCTCCGACGATGCCGCAGATGGCGATCATGCTGCTCCTGTTCGGCTGGGGGGTGCGCTAGGTGATGCGATCCGCCGTGGCCAGAGGTCGCCATCGCCACCCTGGGAATCGGGTGGGGAGTCCAGTCCTGGTTCGCGCGGTGAACGTCGCGGCCGTCCGTCACCCCGCCGACGCGACGCGGCCCCGCGGGCCGGAGTGCGGTCCGAGGAGCGGCGCGAGCCTCTCCCCGAGGTCCACGTCCGAGACCACGTAGAGGTACTCCTTGTTGCGCAGGTGGCTCACCCGGCCGACCTTCTCGCCCTGGGGGTTGTAGATGCCGATCTGGGCCCCCACGTAGCGCTTGTAGTCGTTCTCGATGGTGGCGAGGAACCGCTTCCCGCCCCAGAGCCCTCGGAGCATCTCCTCCATCTCCGGGCGCTTCACGTATCCCTCGTTGCTGAAGGAGACGAGGATCGTGGGCGCCCGGATGGCGCCGAGCAACCGCTCCATCGCTGGCCGGATTCCCGGCCTCGAGTTGAAGGCGCTCTTCCGCTCCCGGCAGTCGACCCGCTTGCAGGCGATGCCGTAGTGGGAGGGACGGTCCCAGGCCACGAGCGTCTCCCACACGTGGTAGTTCGACAGGTACGAGTGCTGGTTGTACGGCGGGTCGACGTAGACGAGGTCCGCGTCGAGCCGCTCCGCCGCCTCCGCCGCGTCGAGGCAGGTCGCGCTCCCCTTGCCGAAGCCGGAGCGCGGCAGGAGGGCGGGGACCCGCAGCGCGAGGTCGTTGAAGGCGCGGGGCGCCCACTTCTTGAGATAGGCCATCTGGACGCCGGTGGTCGAGTCGACGCGGTCGGCGGCCTCCATGAGCGACACGAGGAGGATCGCCTCGAGCTCCGGATCGAGGGCGAGTGCCGCGATGCGATCGCGGATGGCGTCGACCCGTTCCCCGTTCCGGGGCTGGAAGAAGCGCGACTGGACGCAGAAGGTCTCGGTGAAGTAGCCGGCCCGGCCGGGGAGCGCGTTCAGCTCCCGGACGAGCCGGGTGGCCTCCTCGATCCGGTCCTCGGCGTCGGCCTGCACGTAGCAGCGGGCCAGCGTCGCCGCGTAGGCGTTGTGGTCGTTCGCGAGGACGCGCAGGCCGGCCGACTTGAGCGCGTGACCCACGCGCGACGTCCCGGAGAACAGGTCGGCCACCGAGCGCACGTCACCGGTGCGCTTCACCGCATCGACGATGAGCGGCACCAGCGTGCGCTTGGATCCGATGTACTTGATCATCGAGTGGGAAACGGACGCTCACCCTACCGCCGCGGCCTGACACTACAAGTCCGGGACGGGTGCGCGGGGACGCGCTAGAATGCGCCCGTGAAACGAGCACTCGCGATCCTCTCCGCCCTCGTCCTGCCGCTCCTCTCCTGCGCCCCCTGGGACGCGCCCGCCTCCGCCGAGGAGGTCGGCCCGGTGCTGACGCCCGGTCCGGCCCCGGCCCTGGCCGGCGACTGGGTCATCACGATGCCCATGGGGACGTACACCTGCACCGGCGCGATGCACGTCGACGGCGCGACGGGGCAGGGGACGTACACCGGCTGTCCCGGCGTCTCCGGAACGGTGCTCGGGTCCGAGGGAGCGAACCAGACCGTCACGTTCTGGTTCTACCCGACCGGCCTCGCTGCGCACTGGATGACGGGGCACATGATGGACGCCGACTGGTTCGGAGGCACGCTGCGGGGCGCCGGCTGGCACGGGGAGATCTTCGACGCCCATCGGGCGCCGTGAGCACGGTCCGCATCGCGCTCGCGAACCTGTCGTACCCCGCGAGCCCCGGGGCCTCGGTCGTCGCCGCGGAACGGGCGATCGCCGACGCCGGGAGGCAAGGGGCCGAGCTGGTCTGTTTTCCCGAGTGCTTCGTGCCCGGGTACCGCTGGCCGGGAAGGAACGTCCCGCCCCACGATCCCGCCTTCCACGAGGCGGCCTGGGCGACGGTCTCGGCCGCAGCCCGCCGCGCCCGCGTCGCGGTCGTCCTCGGGACGGAGCGAGAGGTCGAAGGCGACCTCCGGATCACCGCGCTCGTCGTCGGACCCGACGGGGAGGTGCTCGGCTGGCAGGACAAGGTCCAGCTCGACCCGAGCGAGGAGGGCACGTTCCGCCCCGGGGCCGGTCGACGCGTCTTCCAGGTGGGGCCGCTCACCTTCGGCGTGGTCATCTGCCACGAGGGCTGGCGCTATCCCGAGACGGTCCGCCAGGCGGCGCGCCGCGGAGCGCAGGTCGTCTTCCACCCGCACTACGGCGAGGCCGAGCCCGGCGGCCACCGGCCGGTGCGCTTCGGCGATCCGGAGAACACCTTCCACGAGCGCGCCATCCTGTGCCGGGCCGCCGAGAACACCTGCTGGTTCGCGTCGGTGAACTGCGCGGGGGAGGGGGCTCCCACGACGTCCGCGATCGCCCGTCCCGACGGAACGCTGCAGGCGTTCCAGCCCCACGGCGTGGAGGGGCTGCTCGTCGCCGACCTCGACCTGTCGCTCGCCACGGGGCTCCTCGCGAGCCGGCTCCGGACGGAGTGACCCTGGGGAGGTGGGCCGCCGCTCTCCTGGGGCGGTGCCTTGCCCCCGGAGGGGAGGGGATCCAACCTCCGTGCAGGAGGTCGGGATGGCCTTCCGGGACAGGGAGCAGGCGGGGAAGGCGCTGGCGGGCCGGCTCGCCCATCTGGCCGCCGAGCATCCGTTCGTCCTCGGGCTCGCCCGGGGCGGCGTTCCCGTGGCGCGGGAGGTGGCCCGCGCGCTCGACGCGGAGCTCGACGTGCTCGTGGCGCGGAAGATCGGGGCGCCGCAGAACCCGGAGTATGCGCTCGGCGCCGTGGCGGAGGGAGGCG